>CAZBSB010000038.1:0-10348 GCA_964494535.1 uncultured Rhodospirillales bacterium | reverse complement strand
AGGCTGTTGCATATGCTGGTTAGCCGGTTGTTCAGCTGCGTCACAGCCTGCGAACCGTTGGTGGTGCCCAAGCGGCCATCGCTCAGATACCAATAGGCGGTGCGCGAACCGTTGCTGTGCGTGTTCTCGCCGTCCGTCATGATCACGGCAGCCTTGTTCATGTTCGGGCTGTTATAATTCAGCGGCAGGTCGTTGGTGTTCATCGTGCCGCCCCACAGGCCGCGCCAGCGCGGCGAAATCATGCGCCAGCCCCACACCGCGCCCACGCCGATATGTGTGTTGCCCGCCGCGTTCATGGCGTTGATGCCGTTCAACACCGTGGTCTTATTGTTGGTCAATGGTGTGACCTGCGGTGAGCAATATTTGTTGGGGCCGCGGTTGACGCCCAGGCCGGTGGTGGACGGTGTCCAGCTATTATTGCCGTCGCTAGGCCAGTAATAGGCTTTGAACTTCTCCACGGAAGGCGGGTCGTCCGTCACGTCGCGGGCGGTGCTGTGGCGCATGTCCACGCAGCCCATCCAGCTGGTGGTGCCCCAGTTTTTGGATGCCGTATAAGCCGTATCCATCCAGGCCGTGCGGCTGGAGCCGATATTCACCGCCTGCGCGAAAGGCACCAAGCCGATCCAGAGCGGCGCACCGCCGCTGTTGCTGTTGTGCAGAATATTGACCAGGCTGGTGGCGGCGCTTTTCAAACTCGTCAGCTTGCTGCCAGCCATGGAGCCGGTATTGTCCAGCACCATCACCAGCTCCATGCCCTTGGTGGTGCGGGTGACTTCCGAATCCGCGCGAACGGTGGACTTGTCATAGCCGAAGACTTCCATGAAGGTGGTGGGCACCTCGGCGGTGGCGCTGAGCGTGATGACGCTCTTGTTGGCATTGGTGGAAACGCTGACAGTCTTGATTTTGGCGCCCAGATAGCCTTCGAAGAAATTGGCTTTCATATATTTGTCCACCTCGGTCGCCAGCGTGGTGGTGTTGATGGTGGCGCCCGCGGCCAGCCCCGCGGCGTCCAGCGCGGTGGACAGCTTGGTCTGCACCAGCTGCATCCGCGCCGAATCCACGGCCAAGCCAACTGATCCGACCAGCCCCATGAAGGACAGCGCCACCAGTGGCAACGACATACCCGATTCCGATTTACGGAACCGTGTGAGCAGATGCATTGTTGGCCGTTTCATTGCCGCCTCCATCAAGAATTGGGCAAGGTTAAAAGCGTGCCGAGGCGCGGCTTATAGGCCGCGACCTTATAAACATCGCCATCCACCGTCAGGCCGGAATTGAAGACCGGCGAGAACACAAAGAATGTCTCCGTGATGATGACGTTATCTTTGTTGTTGAGCGTCAGGCCGCCGGGCAATGTTGGCGTACCGTTGACGATGCCGATTTTACTGTTCCGCACCAGCCCGCCGCCGCCCTTATATTGCCAGCGGATGGTGGGATAGGTCTGTGCCGGGTCTTTATAGACCGAGGTGACGATGACCACGCCATTGTCACCGAAGGTGAAGGGTTGCATGATTTGGCCGGCGGCCAGCACCATATCGTTCATCAACGCCACGGAGACGGATTGGTTCTGCGACACCAAATCCGACACCGTATAAGTGATGCGATCCACCTTCTGGTGGTAGAGCATGTAGCGCGTGAGGTCGAGCCCGCTGAGCAGCAGCACGAGCAGAATGGGCAGCACGAGCGCGAATTCCACCGCGGCAACGCCGCGTTCGCCCTGCCTGCCACGCCGGAGATGGAAGCTAGAAAGGTTCATTTTTCACCACGATGCGCGAGCGGAGATTGAGGATGCCGTCTTCGCCGAGGAAATGCTTCATTGCCGGCGTCATGATCGGCCAGGGATAACTGATGGTGTAAACGACGATATCGCCCGCCGTGCCATAGCCGGTGGTGCCGATATCGGTGTCATATTGGCCGTTGCCGTTGCTGTCGGTGTAATTCTCGCCAGCATCCCAGCGGTTGTTCATGTTGGCGTCCACAAACTGCTCGCCGGTGCCGATGCCGCTGAAGGATTTATAGGCCTTGGAGCTGACGCCGATCTTGGTCTTGTCCATCAAAAACCCGGCCATGCGATCCACCGCCGCCATGATGGTCTGCTGCTGATTGAGCGTGGGGCTGACATAGCCGGTCTTGCCGGTGCGCGAGGCCGTGGCGCTGGCATTTTCCAGCACATGCTGCGCGAACATGACCAGCGAGGTTTCAATGATGCCAATGAGCAGCAGGAAATAAAACGGGGCGATCATGGCGAATTCCAGCGCCGTGGCGCCGCGCTCACCGCGGCGCCGCACATGTCGACCAGGAATTTGGTTCACAAACAGCACGGAACACATCCTTTCCGCACAGCGCCGCCTTGTTGTTTTTCTGCGCGCGCGCTTTTTCCGTTCTGCCATTATCGCAGCTTATGCTTAGGGAAAGGCTAAGAGTTTCAAAAAGTTAGTTTGCGGCGCGCGCCGCGCCGCGCCGCAAAAAGGCGGGAAAATGCCGTGACTTAGCCGGCATCACTTTTGCGATGGTTTGAAATTCGAACCATTGCCGTTCGATGCTGCGAAGCAAATCTTACCGCGCCAGGATTTGCTCCACCAAAGTCGGGCGGTCGGCGGCACTGACCGGCCGCAGCGTCGGAAAGGCAATGACCTCACGGATGCTGTGCGCGTCGGTCAGCAGCATTACCACGCGGTCAATGCCGATGCCCAGGCCTCCCGTGGGCGGCATCCCATATTCCAGCGCGATGATGAAATCGCGGTCCATCGGGTGCGCTTCGTCATTGCCGGTGGCGCGTGCCGCCACTTGTTCGCTGAAGCGATAGAACTGGTCGAACGGATCGTTTAGCTCGGTGAAAGCGTTGGCGACTTCCCAGCCATTGATATAGGTTTCGAACCGTTCGGCCAGCCTGGGGTTGTTGCGGTGACTCTTGGCCAAGGGCGAAATATCCTTGGGCAGATCAATCACATGCGTGGGCTGGATGAGTTTGTCCTCCACCTTGGCGCCGAAGGCGGCTTCCACCGCCTGCCCCCAACTGGCATCGGGCTTGATCTCGGCGCCCAACTGGCGCGCGGCGGCCACGGCGGCTTTGGCCTCCGTGATGGCCATGAAATCCACGCCGGTATGTTCCTTGACCAAGTCGGCCATGCTCTTGCGCGGCCAGGGCGCTGTGAAGTCAATCTCCTTGTCGCCATAGGCAATCTTGGTCTTGCCGTGCAGCAATTGCACACCACCGGCGATGATGGCCTCGGTCAACGCCATCATGTCGTGATAGTCGGCATAGGCCTGATAGAGCTCGATAGAGGTGAATTCCGGATTATGCTTCACCGACACGCCTTCATTGCGGAAAATCCGTCCGATCTCGAACACGCCTTCCGCCACATCGCCGATGAGCATCCGCTTCAAATGCAGCTCGGTGGCGATGCGGAGATAGAGCGGAATATCCAGCGTGTTATGGTGCGTGACGAACGGCCGCGCCAGCGCGCCGCCGGGCATATTCTGCAAGATCGGCGTCTCGATTTCCATGAAGCCGCGCTTGTCTAATTCATCGCGCATGAAGCGGATGAAGCGGGCGCGCTCGCGGAAGATGCGGCGGCTGTTTTCGTTGGCGATCAAATCGGCCTCACGGCCGCGATAGCGTTCCTCGGCATCCACCAGCCCGTGGCGCTTTTCCGGCAGCGGCCGCAGCGATTTGCACAGCATGGTGATGCTGGCGCTGTCCACCGTCAGCTCGCCGCGCGGCGTGCGGCGGACAATGCCTTCCACGCCGATGATGTCGCCGATATCCAGCAATTTCATGAAGTGCTGCCGTTCTGGCGTCAGTTCCTTGTGGTTGGTATAGACCTGCACTTTGCCGCTGGGGTCGCGCAGGTCCATGAACATGCCGCTGTTGCGGTTGGCCATGATGCGGCCGGCGATGCGCACGGTGTCCGCCGTTTTCTCACCTGTCGGTAAGGCGGCGTATTTCTCCTGCAGCGCACCGGCTTTCGCGTCCGGCGCGAAGCTGTGCGGATACAGCTCCACCCCCAGCGCCTTCAGCTGCTGCGCGTTGTGGTGCTTGGAGAGCAGGGTGTCGCTGGTTTCGGTGGTCATGGCGGCTTTGGTTTGCGGTTCAGACATCGTGAAATCCCATATTGTCCGGCGAAACTAGAGTGTTTATGGTGATTTTTGAAGTTTTATTTAGGAAATGCCGATGTCTTTGCACGGATATCCCCTCCCCCTTGCGGGTGCAAATACGGTGAAGTGTTTGCGGGTTAGGGTGAAGGAATGACAAATGACGATGGGGAGGATCAGCGCCAGCTTTCTCGGCCTGCATCAGGAATGTGACCAATGTCCCCTCCCCCTTGCGGGGAGGGTTAGGGTGGGGGTAAGCCGTATGAACATTCCCAGCGATACTGACCTCACTATCTGCGGAGTATAATTGTGATTACAATTAAAGAACCTGTTCCATTCCATTCAGATGTTGATGAAACACATTTTTTCCAATGGTTACAGTCAATACCTTCCGTCAAATCTGTGAATGGAACAAGTATTGGCCAAGAAGTCAGGTTTAAGAAGAATCTTGACTACTACGATTTATACGAACTAATCGCTCTACTCACGCGGTATAATGTCGATAGAAGTTGCTTGTCAGCTTTGTGTAACAAAAACAATGAACGTTGGTTCAAAGATAAGAAGGCGTTTTGGTACAAGCCGGTTTTCGAACACAATAAAAAGTCAAATCGTACAAAAATAGCCTGATTCAGCGATTGCACATGCCGTTCAACAGCCATTTATGCTTCATCCACCCCCACCCTAACCCTCCCCGCAAGGGGGAGGGAAATGCTTGGCTACCCTGGCGTTGCAATTGAATATGATGGTTCCAAAATAATGACGACTGAAAGCTTCTAACATGCTCCCTGACCCCTCTGCCCTCTGCCGGGCGCCGTTTGCCATGCTTCGCCGTGAAGGGGAAGAACTGGTCTGGCTGCTGCAGGGCAAGCTGGTGCGGCATGACAGGCTGGCCGAAATTCGCACCACGCCGCTGGCTGACAAGGGTGGCGAAGAGACGTTCGCCAGTCTGAACTTCCTGCCCTTCGCCACGGTCAAGGAACGTGGCTTTGCGGCGCATGATGATGGCGAAAAGATCGCCAGCCTGGAAATCACGCAACGGTCGCGCTTCAGCGTCGCGGATCTGGTGCAGGCGCTGGGCAATGCCACCGTGGCGCTGACGGCGCCCGGCAGCTTCGGCGAAAGCGACGATGCCTATGCCCAGCTGGTGCGCGATGTCATCCGCGAGGATATTGGCAATGGCGAAGGCGCCAATTTCGTTATCCCGCGCTGGTATCGCGCGCAAATCGCCGATTACGCGCCGGTCAAGGCGCTGGCCGCCTATGCCCATTTGCTGCAGCAGGAGCGCGGCACCTATTGGACGTTCGCGTTCTTTGACGGCGCCAAATTCCTGATCGGCGCCACGCCGGAGCGGCATATCTCGCTACAGGGCGGCATCGTCAAGATGAACCCGATCAGCGGCACGCTCCGCAAGGCGGAGTTGGAGCCGGAGCGCGCCAAGGAGCAGTTGCTGGCTTTCCTGAACGACAAGAAAGAGATTTTCGAGCTGCTGATGGTGGTGGACGAAGAGCTGAAGATGATCGCTGATTTCTGCCCCAGCGGCGGCCAGGTCATCGGCCCGCTGCTCAAGGAAATGGCGCATCTGGTGCATACCGAATATCTGCTGGCGGGGCCGACGCAGCGCGACGTCATCAGTCTGCTGCGCGACAGCATGTTCGCCGCTACCGTGACTGGCAGCCCGATTGAAAGCGCGATGCGCGTGATCAAAAAGCGCGAGCTGGGACCGCGCGGCTATTACGGCAGCGTGCTGGCACTGATCGGGCAGGACGCGCAGGGCCAACCGACTTTGGACGCGCCCATCCTCATCCGCACGGCACGGATTGACGCGGATGGCCAGATTGCCATCGGCGCCGGCACCACCATCGTGCATCATTCGGTGCCGGAGGATGAGGTGAAGGAAACCCACGCCAAGGCCGCCGGCATCATGCGCGCCTTCGGGTTGCAAGGCGCCGGTCACAACCGCGTGCCGCTGGATTTGCAGCCGCTGATCGCCACCGAGGATATTCAAATCGCGCTCAATCTCCGCAACAAGGATTTGTCGCGCTTCTGGATTGACTACCAGCAGGATGATTTCACGCTGGATACGCGGCTGGCCGGCAAGAGCGTGACGATCGTGGACAATGAGGACAGCTTCACCCATATGTTCGCGCATGTACTGCGGCGCCTTGGCATGGTGGCTAATATCGTCAGCTTCCGGGATGCGGATTTAAACCACATGCCGGCTGACCTCATCGTCATCGGCCCCGGCCCCGGCGACCCCAACGACCTGACCGACCCCAAAATGGCCAAGCTGCACCAGATGGTGGCTAGCCTGCTGGCCGGTGACCGCAAATTCCTGTGCGTGTGCTTGGGGCATCAGTTTCTGTGCAACCATCTCGGTTACACGGTGGCCAAGAAACAGCC
Source organism: uncultured Rhodospirillales bacterium (assembly GCA_964494535.1). Classification (GTDB taxonomy): domain Bacteria; phylum Pseudomonadota; class Alphaproteobacteria; order UBA9219; family RFNS01; genus JAGOHT01. The sequence goes on along the minus strand of CAZBSB010000038.1, from coordinate 3,853 downwards.
GGCGGCGTTTCAAGGCCGGCAAGAGGTGATTGATTATTTCGGCAAGAAGCAGCGCGTGGGGTTTTACAATACCTTCGTCGGGCATTATGCCGCGCCCAGACGGGACGTGAGCGTGGCGGCCGACCCCGCGCGCGGCGACGTGCATGCCATCCGCCACCAGCGTTTTGGCGGCATGCAGTTCCACCCCGAATCCATCCTCACCACCAACGGGCTGCAACTCATCCAGGACGAGATGGTGCGGCTGTTATTAGCGGAGTAACCCTTGGCGCAATTCATCATCATTGGCAAAGACGGCACGGACGCGGCGGCGCCCCAGCGGCGCCAGGCGGCACGCGCCGCGCATCTACAATACACCCAAGTCAACATCGCGCATTTCAAGATGGCGGCAGCGATGCTTGACGAAGCCGGACAAATGAATGGCTCGGTGATGATTGGCGACTTTCCCGACCGTGCGGCGCTGGATGCCTGGCTGGCGCAGGAACCCTATGTCACCGGCCAGGTCTGGCAGACGGTGGAGGTAATACCCTGCAAGATTGGACCGGCCTTTCAGGATAAGAACTAGGCATCCTTCCAGTTTCAATCACCCAAGCGTCGGGCAGACCCGGTTTGCTTCCACAAGTCCGGCCTGGCTGCCAACTCAACCAATGCCTCAGCAGCGGCGGCATCCATGCGTTCGATTTCCAGCGTCGTGTATGTCGATTGAATAAGTTCGGATTTAATTTTTTCCAGTTTTACGGTTTCGGCAAGAACGACGATCTTTCTTATTTCTTCAAAATGACTTTCGGTATCAACTTCCAACAGGCTCATCTTGTCACCGACAATTTCATAACGGTATAGCAGTCCACCAATCAGCATGAAGTCGTAACCGCCGAGCTTTATCGTCCGGAAAAAATCGCTATTGTTATTTGCGCCGGATTTTTTCGGCGCTTTTCCCGACACAAGGATATAACCGTTCAGGTAAGGCCATATTTCAAACGCCCGATGGCCTGAGCCTGCTGTTGCTTCGAGCCACGTCCCGTGCAAGCGTTCATCATGGGAAAAATTCTGCTCGTAGCATCCCCAGTTTTTGACCTGGATGCAGCCGGTAAGGCATAATAACAAAGTAAGACAGAGAAGCTTTTTCATGCCGCCATAGCTTTCATGCTGTGTTTTTATAGGTTCGCGAGGTTCTACTCAAGCCATGCCCGACCTTTTCCACGAAATCGCTGCCGGCTGGCAGGATGGCAAAATCATTTGCGGTGTGGACGAGGTGGGGCGTGGACCGCTGGCCGGGCCGGTGGTAGCCGCCGCCGCGATTTTGCCTGCCGGCGGGCTGCCGCCGGAACTGGCCGGACAGATCAAGGACAGCAAGCAGCTGACGGCGCGGCAGCGCGAAGCCCTCTTCCCGCCCCTCACCACCTGTTGCCACTATGCGGTGGCGGAAGCCAGCGTAGCGGAGATTGACCGGCTCAACATTTTGTGGGCAACCATGCTGGCGATGCAACGGGCGGTGGCTGGTCTGCCCGTGATGCCGGACATGGCGTTGATTGACGGCAATCGTTGCCCTGCCCTGCCCTGCCCGGCGCTGGCCATCGTGAAGGGCGATGCCCAAAGCCTGTCCATCGCCGTGGCCGCCATCATCGCCAAAGTGACGCGCGACCGGATCATGGCGCGGCTGGATCAGGAATTCCCCGGCTATGGCTGGGCGGACAATGCCGGCTATGGCACGGCGCAGCATCTGGCGGCGCTGCAAAAAAACGGCGCCACCCCGTGGCATCGTGATTCTTTTGCACCAGTGCGTCAGGTATCGAAAACAAACCGCTGATTCACAAGACTCTTTAGCCATTCTCCGCTTGTAATTTCTCAGCCTGTGGATAAGTTATGCACAGGTTTCAGCAAGCAGGATAACATCATGGGCAAGAAAGCCATCGCGGCGCCAGCCGGCGCCTTACCGCTCAACCGCGTGCTGGCGGGCAACTGTATCAGCCTGATGAACAGCCTGCCGGCCGAGTCGGTGGATATGGTGTTCGCCGACCCACCCTATAACCTGCAACTCAGCGGTGCCCTGCTGCGCCCGGACAATAGCCGCGTGGACGGCGTGGACAATGACTGGGACAAGTTCAGCGATTTCGCCGCCTATGACCGTTTCACCCAGGACTGGCTGCAGGCGGCGCGGCGCGTGCTGAAGCCGGACGGCAGCCTGTGGGTCATCGGCAGCTATCACAATATCTTCCGCGTCGGCGCGACTTTGCAGGATTTGGGCTTCTGGATTCTCAACGACATCATCTGGCGCAAGAGCAACCCGATGCCGAATTTCCGCGGCAAGCGCTTCACCAACGCGCATGAGACATTGATCTGGTGCGCCAAATCCGCCACCGGCAAGCCGACCTTCAATTACGACAGTATGAAGCATCTGAACGACGATACGCAGATGCGCAGCGACTGGCTATTGCCGATCTGCAGCGGCGGCGAGCGCCTTAAGGGCGAGGATGGCGCCAAGGCGCATCCGACGCAGAAGCCGGAGTCCCTGCTCTATCGCGTCATCATGGCGGCGAGCAAGCCCGGCGATGCGATTCTCGACCCGTTCTTCGGCACCGGCACCACCGGCGCGGTGGCGCGGCGACTGGGACGCAATTTCATCGGTATGGATCAGGACAAGACCTACGCCAAACTAGCGGAGCAGCGCATTTTGGCGATTGATCCCGCCACGAAACCGGAATTGCTGATTACGCCCAGCAAGCGCGAAGAGCCGCGCATTCCCTTCGGCACCATTCTGGAACGCGGCTTGCTGAAGCCGGGTGATTGCCTGTTCGACCAGCGCCGGCGGCATCAAGCCAAGGTGAAGGCCGATGCCACGCTCATCGCCAATACGCGCGGCAGCGATCTGCGCGGCTCCATCCACCGCGTGGGCGCGGAACTGCAGGGTTTGCCCGCCTGCAACGGCTGGACTTTCTGGTATTTCGAGCAACGCGGCCAACTGGCGCCGATTGATCTGCTCCGCCAGCGCGTGCGCAGCGAGTTGCAGACGCATTGACCTGAACCTGTCGTCTACTCCAGTCCTTTGTAGAATATGTCGCGACAGCTATCAACAAAACGCTTGATGCCCGCACCGTAGCGAATCCAGAAATTACGGCAGCGGATATAAATCAGAGGAATCGCGCCCATGAGGGCAAAGATGCCGCTGAGGTAGTAATAGAGTTTCTGCATCTCGTAATCGCGCGCCGCTTTCGCCACGGCTCGCTGCTGCGGATTGAGCATCGCCCCGGTTTCTTCCAACGCCAGCACTCTAGACCCCAGACAAGCATCGCGTAACTCCACTGCATCGCCATCCGCGCGGGTACGGATATTGCGGTAAAGGTTTTTTTCCATACAATCCAGCTGGCGGCGCCGCAGACGCTCTTCGGGCGTTAGGGAGCCGCGGTTCGTGTATTGTGCTGCAAAAGCAATCAGCCCAGGATTGTCTTCAGGGTCTTGAAAGGCCAACCGGCCATAGGTCAAAAACCCCACTGCAAAGACAAAGCAAGCAAATATAAAGCGCCCGCCACGCGTCTTCTCCTTCATGCCCATATTTAACGGCATCTAAGACCCCAATAAAAACAGCTCGCTAGCCTTTGTCGCGCAACAGCCGCGCTTTGTCGCGCTGCCAGTCGCGCTGCTTCACGCTTTCGCGCTTGTCCCCTTTATTCTTACCGCGAGCGAGACCTAAATCAACCTTGGCGCGGCCGCGGGCATTAAAAAAGATGGTCAAGGGCACAATCGTCATACCATCTTTGCGGGTAGCGCCGAGGAGTTTATTAATTTCACGCCGATGCAGCAGCAACAGCCTGGGGCGGCGCGTCTCATGCTGCAAATGGGCGCCAGACTGGCCATATTC
>CAZBSB010000037.1:3446-13955 GCA_964494535.1 uncultured Rhodospirillales bacterium | reverse complement strand
AATAATAAAAAAGATTGCTGAAAGCGGTATCGCGCCCCATGATTGCCAGCAGCAGGAAGGCGTACGTTACCGCGCACGTCTGCAGTAGGCGGTAGTTCCAACGCGGCACACCGGTTGGCTGTGCCAGCGTCTCAGCCGCAGGAAGCTGATATATGTAGAATGCTATAATCAGCAAGGGCACCAAGCCCCAGAACACGAAAAACTCATACTGCGGACCAGGAAAAGTCACGGCGGCGAGTACGCCGCGCAGGATATTCTGGGCGGAATCCGCGAGTTCGTGCGCCACGGGCACCAGCGATGATGAATAGCCGGACACTGCTATCTCGACATGCTGATGAAACAACATGGCGGCAACGTAATAGGGTAGGATGATGCCTGTGGCGAACAATGCCGGCACCAAGCCACCAGCCGTTTGCTGCAACCGCTCAAAGGGAGCCAGTGTTTCTAAAGTCAGATAGCGCCATCCCACGATGCCGAGTCCGGCCAAAACCTGCACCGCTACGGCCGACGGGAAATAGCCTGCGGTATAGGCAAGAAAAGCCGGCACGGAACACAGCACTAAACCTGGCAAACTCGGACGCTCCGCGAAAGCCAACCCGGCATAAAGGCAGGCTGGCAGCAGCCAGGCGCAGGTAATAAGCGGCTGAAACCACATGCCCTGCACAATCTGCATGGAGAAACTATACCCCACAGCGACAAACGCCGCCAAAGCATAATCAAATTTCAGAAAACGCGCGCACAGGCGGTGCAAGAAGTAGGTTGAAATGGCGGCATGCAAAGCAAGAAACAGCACATAAAAAAAGGTCAGGTTCTTTGGATCATTGCCCTTTATGAAGGGCAGAAATATATGCAGAATCGGATAATAGACTGGAAAATTAGGCCGCAAAAAATATTCCGAGGCGCCATTGTGCGTGAAGAAGTCAATGCCGGAGAAGATGCCTTGCATGACAAAATAGCGCGCCACGACGAAGTGAGCGAGCGAAGCGTGCCAGGTGTCACCCGTGGTCGTATAGCTGGTGTGCCAGCCTTTTTCCGACAAGGCAGGAATGAAGAAGACCATGGTAGCAGCTAGGGCGGTAAAGGCCGCCGCCAGCACTGCGTCATAGCGCCGTAGCAGATCCCAGCAGCGAACGAGCAGGCTCTGCACACGCTCACGACGCCCTATATTTGGCGGGGGGGAATCCTTCAGTATTGGCACTTGGAGGCTGCCCGCCGCCGGACGGCTCAGTTCCTCTCCATCCACGGCTACAAGTAGCTGCCTCTTCCTGGCCCTTAACTTTGTCATTTCTTCTCCAGGCAGCGATCCAAGACCGGCGTCAATGCCTGCGACAACGCTGCCGACCATCTCTCACTGCTATCGGTGTTCAGATGCTCATTGTCAAGCGAGGCCAGGTCAGGAATTTTGACATTAATGACTGGAAGCCCAAGTTTGGAACCCAGCAATTCGGCCACATGCTCGAAATTGCCACGCGGCGTCGGCACACCCGTGAGCACGACGCAGTGTGACGGCACCGGCACAGCATCCAGGAACGCCCTGCCCGCAGCAACGGACAGATTATGCGGAAAATACTCGTCAACATTCGCCGTAGTGGCGGGATCGAAAGGGATAGTTTTGTCCGGCATGATGTAATCCCGCCAGAACCAACGGCCATTGACCTTGTCGCGATATACGGCACCGGAGCGCTGGATACAGCCGAATATCGGGCAAGTCACCCGGCTAATATCCTGTCCGAGCTTTTTAGCATAAACGTGTAATATGCTGAGGATATCCGTCCGCTGAGCGGCAACGGCCTGATCGCTTTGCCAGTGAAAAAAGAACGGGTCAGCATTGATGATCAACACCTTGGGTCGCAAATTATAGCGGCGCATCATGGTAAGAGCGAAATCGCTCATTTCACCATATCCGAAAGCCAGGATGAAGTATTTGGCGCCACGCGCCGCAAAACTGTCATAGATGGATTGAGCTGAAAATGCATAAAGAGCACGGCTGTTGCCCAGAAACAGCACCTCGGCAGACTGCAGGTGACGCGTCATCTCTGGTTCTAAATCATGTACGAACACCGCGTGCTCGTAATCGCCAATTTTGTCGCTCCCACAAAAACCCATGAAGGTGTCCGGCGTATAGCCGTGCTGGTTACAAGAACCGACAGCAAAGGCTTTGTGCAGCACGAAGCCGCCAAAGGCCGATACTGCCGCCGCGAGAAAGAATACCGCGAAAAATCTTATGCTTGGCTTCATTCCTTAAAACCTGAAATAAAGAAATTCGCTGACGGAGCCTGCGAAAATCGTACTGAGTCCGAGCCCAAAAAGCACACCTGCATAAATCGCCCACCACCAGGACGGTGCGGGTGTCGCTGAATTCGGCACTGCTTTTCCATGCAGGAGTGACTGGGTATTGGGCAGCAGCAGCACCGCAGCCGTGAGACCGGCGACCCATAAGCTGCTGTTCGCCTCTAACAAGCCTAAGTTTAAGGAGGCTAAGTTCTGCCAATTGAGCATTCCCTGCCACACGGCAATGCAAGCCGTAAAATCCGTGGCACGGAAAGGAACCCAGGCCGCCAACACGACCAGCATCGTCAACAACCAGCCTAAGGGACGCGGCACACTCAACCATCGCGGCCTAGAGTCACGCCATACATTGTTCAGCGCCAGAAACAGCCCGTGGATGCCGCCCCAGAGCAAGAAGTTCCATGATGCCCCATGCCAGAAGCCCCCCAACAGCATCGTCACCAACAGATTGGCGTAGCGGCGCCATCGCCCTCGACGATTGCCTCCTAAAGGAATATAGAGATAGTCTCGCAAAAAACGCGATAGGGTAATATGCCACCGTCGCCAGAAATCAATGAGCGATGTCGCTCGGTATGGTGAGGCAAAGTTCAACGGCAGCATGACACCAAACAATAACGACAGACCAATCGCCATATCCGAGTAGCCGGAAAAATCAAAATAAAGCTGTAGAGCATATGCCGCCGTTGCCACCCAGGCATCGGCAAAGCCGATAGTGCCGCCATGTGCCGCTGCGTCATAAACTGGGGCAACATAGGAACTGATGCCGTCAGCCAGAACGGTTTTCTTAAACAACCCAACGGCAAACCAACAAATGCCGCAAGCAGCGCGCGCAAAATTCCAGACGAATGTCTCACGACGCTCAAACTGCGGCATGATCTCCTGGTGGTGCAGAATCGGACCCGCCACCAGATGGGGAAAATACGTAACAAACAGCAGGTAGTTTTGTGGCTTGTATTCCTTGGCTGCGCCGCGCGCCGCGTCGACCAGAAAAGCAATCTGAGTGAAAGTGAAGAAGGAGATGCCTATCGGCAGCACGATAGACCATTGCGGTGGCGGCAACGCCAGGATTGACGCCAGTGTGCCAGCAAGAAGCCCGGCATATTTGAACACAGCTAACAGCATTAGATTGCTGATGACCCCGATCACGAGCAACCATTTTTCGTGTCGCCGCGCCAAGCGTCTGCCAACCCAAAAATTAAAGAGGATAGAACCTAGAATGAGCGGCAGGAGTCGCCAGGGATCATCCCAGCCGTAGAACACCAGCGAGGCGGCGCCAAGCCACAAAATCGCGGCGTCCGGACGTCGCAAGCGCCCCAATAACAGAAAAACGGCCAACACGACCGGCACATATACGCCTAAAAATGACAGGGTATTGAACAGCATCGCGTTTTAACGAGATTGATGTTGCCGGCGTTGACGGCGGGTGGCAGTGAGCATCACCATACTCCATGCTGCATGAAAAGCATTCTTCGTTTAGCGTTGAAGACTAAGATAGTCGGTCTCTGATTTTCCGCAGCGGCGCGGTGACGCGCCAGGAAGTGGAGTCGTGCAGCGCCTGCAGTTCTGTGCGGGCGACGGCTAGCTCAAGCTGCAGTGACTGGTTGACGGCCTGTTGCTGAGTCAGCGCCGCCTGAGTTTGTTGCAGCACCAGCTGCTCCGCCTGCTGTTGTGTCACGTTGCGGCTAATGCAAGGAAGATGCGGATAGGCGGCGGCGCGATAGGCGGCTAGCAAGGGCGTGTCATCGGCGATCGGCGGGAAGAAGCCGGCGTCAATGCCCTGCTCCTGGTAGGCTTTCAGCCAATACCGTAAGCGTGGCTCCAACCAGGCGGGATGCCATAAATAGCCTTCACCCATGAAATAATATCGGGTGAGCAGAAAATAGAGCAGAGCGTCTTTGGCTTGATAGCGGCCACTTTCAAGATAGTTGCGAAGTTGCGCAATATCCGTCACATCCGCCATGGCGTTGATGTGGCTGTTGCCCAGGGCGCAGACCGGCTTGCGCCACAGCAGCCCCTGAATACCGACGGATGACGACACGGTCGCTACCGCATCCACCAGCGGCAGCAGATATTGGGAAGGGTATTCAAACTCTTCAAAACGATCCGAATGGATATAATGCGGATAGGTGCGGCGCAAATAGGCATTGGCCGCCGGCGTCAGCATCCGCCCCCAATCGGAATGTTCGGTCACCACCACGCCGGTATGCTGCGGTGTCTGTTCCAGCACCTGCGTCAGCATGTCCCACTGGCTGGCATAGTCGCAGCAGCCTTCGAAGGCGATATAGTCCGAAATCTGCAGCGGCAGCAGCAGCAGATGTTTGACCGGCTTGTTGCCAATAAGTTCCTGCCGCGTGAACGGATTTTTGGCCAGCAGCAGTTCGTCGCAGAAAGTCTGGCGGAAGCCGGCCAAAAACTCTTCCTGCGCCGCCGTCAGCGCTGTCGCCGCGATCTGCGGCGCGAAGCGCGTAACGAAACTGTCCGCAAACATGCCGCAGGGATCGAGATGCCAGGCCGCCGGATAGGGCGCACGCGAAAAACCGCCCACTTCCTGATGCAGCACCAGTGCCTGTGGAAACATGGTGCGCAAAAACGGCACCGGCATCATGAAGCTGATGATGATGTCCGGCACAAAGCCTTGCAGCTTATTCGCCAGCAACGCTTGCATCGCGCGCTGCGCCTCCGGCGGCGCCGTGCAGCGCTGCCAGGCCAGGCTGGCTGAAAGATAATCCGGGAAAATCGTCCGCAATTCCGCTTGGGTGATGATGCCGGTCTGCGTGCTTTCCTGCTGCAGCCAGCGTTCCGCTGTCACGCGCTGAGCATCACCCAGCACAAAGCAGCAGCGCTGTTCCGAAAAAGCCTGCACCGCCTGATAAAGCGGCAGCAGCACTGCCTCAATCCAGACGTCTTTCCACTCCGGCCGGGCTTTCTCAATCCACGGCTCGATGTAAAACAGGATATTCATGCGCAGCTTTCAATCATGTCAGGCCGCACGTTAAGCAACCTCGCGGCAGGCCGCAACGCTTTCTTGGCGAGGCGATCCCAAACGGGTTGGCTTTGGCCTTTGCGCTGTGATGGGGATATGCTATTGAAGATTCTGACAATCCCGACCCCATTGAGCATCCAGCATGAGCGCCACCCCCGCCATACCGGCACGCATTTTCCCCGTCATTCTTTCGGGCGGTTCCGGTACGCGGCTCTGGCCGCTCTCCCGCGCCACCAGCCCCAAGCAGTTCCACGCCTTGAACGGCGAACAGACCTTATTTCAGGAAACCGTGCAGCGGCTGCAGGACGGCGCCTACCAGCCGCCCATCATCATCTGCAATCACGAACATCGCTTCACGGTCGGCGAGCAGCTGCACGCCATAGGCGTCGAGCCGCGGGACGTGCTGGTGGAGCCGGTCGGCCGCAACACCGCGCCTGCCATCGCCGTGGCCGCGCTGCTGCTGGAAGCTGAGCCGGACGCGCTGCTGCTGGTCAGCCCCGCCGACCATGTGATTCGCAAGCCCGAACGCTTCCACGCCGCCATCCGCCAGGCCGCCGCCTGCTGCGCGGAGCAAGACCAGCTGGTGACCTTCGGCATAGACCCGACGGCGCCGGAGACCGGCTTCGGTTACATCCAGCGCGGCGCGGCCTTAGCGGATGGCGTGTTCGCCATCAAGCAATTCGTGGAAAAACCCTCCCGCGCCGTGGCCGAGGGTTATGTGGCGGACGGGCATTATTTCTGGAACAGCGGCATCTTCCTGTTCCGCGCCGCGACTTATCTGGCCGAATTGGAGCGGCTGCAGCCGGCGATGCTCGCCGCCTGCCGCGCGGCGCTGGCCGAAGCCACAGACGATTTGTTTTTCCGCCGCCTGGGCGACAATTTCGCCGCCATCAAGGGCGATTCAATTGACTATGCCGTGATGGAACACACCGCCAAAGCCGCCGTGGTGCCGGTGGAGATGGGCTGGTCGGATGTCGGCTCCTGGCAGGCGGTGTGGCAGGACGGGCAGAAGACCGCGGACGGCAACGTGCTGCATGGCGATGCCTGCACCATCGAAACCCGCGACTGCTATATCCAGAGCGACCACAAGCTGGTGGCCACCGTGGGCGTCAAGGATCTGGTGGTGGTGGCGACGCGCGACGCGGTGCTGGTGGCGGACAAACGCGCCGACCAGACCATCAAGCAGCTGGTGGAAAAGCTGAAATTGGCCAACCGGCGGGAGACGGAGACGGACGTGGTCATCAACCGCCCCTGGGGCTGGTTCATGACCGTGGATGCCGGGCCGCGCTTCCATGTCAAACAGATCGTGGTGCATCCGGGCGGCAAACTGTCGCTGCAAAAGCATTGGCACCGCAGCGAGCATTGGGTGGTGGTCTCCGGCTCCGCCATGGTCACGCGCGGCGCGGAACAGTTTTTGCTGCGCGAGAACGAATCAACCTATATTCCGGCGGGCGAGGTGCATCGGCTGGAAAATCCGGGCAAGGTGCCGCTGCGTTTGATCGAGGTGCAGTCCGGTGAATATCTTGAGGAAGACGACATCGTCCGGGTCGAGGATGTCTATGGCCGCGCCTGCTGAAGCGCCGCTGTTCGTCTCGCCGCCCACTTCCGTATCCGCCACGCCCTGCAAGGTTCTGCTCTGGTATTGGGGGCGCAACGGCGCCGGCCCGCTTTATACGTTAGAACTGCTGCGCGCCCTGCGCCAGCAACCCGGCCTCACGGTCAGCGCCAGTCTGGCCGCCGGCAACAGTTTGCGAGACGCATTTTTGGCTGAAGCTGCCAAGCTGGATTGGGTGGAAACCTATCACGACAAAGTGAGTTTCGCGCTAGCGATGCTGCGGCTGCCGGCCTTGCGCCAGGATTTTCTGCGCTTCCTGCACGCCGAGCGGTTTGACGTCGTGCTGTCCACCATGGGGCATCTGTGGACGCCGCTGTTGGCAGACTGCGTGACGGCCAGCGGCGCCGCCTATATTCCCGTGCTGCATGACGCCACGCCGCACCCGGGCGAAGCGCAGCCCTTGTGGCAATGGCGGCGGCGGCGCGAACTTGCGCAGGCGCGGCACGTCATCACCCTCTCCGCCGCCGTGGCTAAGGGCGTGACGGCCAACACAGGTTATGCTGCTGAAAATATCAGCGTGATTCCCTATGGCGTCGCTCCCCTGCCCGGCCTGAGTCCGACAGCGCGGGCTTATCCGCAGGGACGGCCGTTCCGGTTTTTGTTTTTCGGGCGCATCATGGCCTACAAAGGCTTAGACCTGTTGCTCACCGCGTGGCGCGAAATCCAACAGCAGAGACCATATGCCGAACTGGTGATTGCCGGCGCCGGCGATCTGGCGCCCTATGCGCCCGCGCTGGCCAAACTGACGGGCGTCACCTGCGTTAATCGCTGGATTGGCGACGAGGAGATGCCGCGCTTTTTTGCCGAAGCGGACGCCGTGGTGTTACCTTATCGGGAAGCCAGCCAATCGGGCGTCACCTGCCAGGCCTATGCGGCGGGATTGCCCATTGCCGCCACGCCGGTCGGCGGGTTGGTGGAACAGGTGGTGGATGGCCAAACCGGCATCCTGGCCAAGGCTTGTTCCGCCGGCGCTTTGGCAACAGCGTTGCGCCAATTGATGGATACGAACATTTATCCAACACTGTCCGCCGGCGCCGCGCAGCAGGGTCAGGCACTGGCTTTTAGCGCGCAGGCGCCCCTTTATGCCGCGCTGTGCCGCCGCGTCGTGGCGCAACGGGACGCGGGCGCCGCGTGACCGTCCGCCGCCAGCTGCACCGTCTGTGGCAGCAATTGCCGCAACCCTGGCGCCGCGCGGCGCTGTTTCAGGTCACGCAAGCCTTGGCGCCGCGCCCCACCCGACCGGCGTCAACGGGCTATCCCGAACCGCTGATCGTCGCCGGTTTTCTCACCGCCGCGACCGGTCTGGGTGAATGGGCGCGTCTGGCTTTGCGTGCTTTTGAGACAACAGGATCAGAGGTTTACGGCATAGATTTGTCGCAACAGATGATGCAGGGTGCCGACTTGCCGCGTGGCGATTGGCGCGATGGGCGCACAGTCGTCGGCAATGGCACGTTGTTTCTGCATGTCAATGCGCCCTATGTGCCGCTGGCCTTAAAAATACTGGGCAAGCAGCTGGTCAAAAACAAAAAAATTGTCGGTTGTTGGGCATGGGAGCTGCCGGAAGTGCCGCCGGATTGGCACACGGGTTTTGATTTTGTGCATGAGATTTGGGCACTAAGCGACTTCACGGCCGAAGCGTTTCGCCGCCACACGACATTGCCAGTCGCCACCACGCCCTTGCCGGTGATACCGGCAACGGTGCCGCCGATAAAGAGTTGGGCATGGCACAAGCCGGTGGACAGTTTCGTGGTGCTGGCCATGTTCAATCTCGCTTCCGGCTTCACGCGCAAGAATCCGCTGGGCGCCATTCAGGCTTTTCAGCAGGCTTTCGGCACCGACCCGTCTTGTCGGCTGCTGCTCAAAATCGCCAACCCGCAAGCCTATCCCGACGGGATGCGCGAAATTGAACGGCTGGCGGCAGAAGCCGGCAATATCGAGTTGATCACTGCCACCTTGCCGCCAGAGCAGACCGCGGCGCTGATCGCCGCCAGCGATGTCGTGCTGTCCTTGCATCGCGCCGAAGGTTTTGGCCTGGTGCCGGCCGAAGCCATGCTGCAAGGCAAGCCCGTGGTGGCCACCGGCTGGTCCGGCAATCTGACCTTCATGCGGCCGGAAAATGCTTGTCTCGTGGATTTCACCCTGGCACCCGCGCTTGACCCGCAAGCCACCTACCACCACCCAGGACAAAATTGGGCAGAACCGAACCTCGCCACCGCCGCGCAAGCCTTGCAGCGGCTGCGGCAAGACCGTGCCTTTGGCCAGCGTCTGGGGGCGCAGGCACAGCAAGATGTCATGCAGCAGCTCAGCCTGGCCGCTTATGCTGCACACTTAACCTCTTGAATAACCGTGCCGTTGCGCTTGAATTGACCACCGCTTCATGCCAAAAACCACGATGCGAGTCTCGGTTTGGACGGACTCAACTCTGTTGTGGAACCCTGTTATGCAAAAAACCGCCCTGATTACCGGCATCACCGGCCAAGACGGCGCCTATCTGGCGCAGTTGCTGCTGCAAAAGGGTTACCAGGTCATCGGCGCCTATCGCCGCAGCTCGACGCCGAATTTCTGGCGGCTCGAGGCGCTGGGGATTGCCGACAGTGTCAAACTCGTCTGCATGGAATTGACCGATTCCTCCAGCATCCAAGCGGTCGTGGCCGCAGAGAAACCGGACGAGTTTTACAATCTGGCGGCACAAAGTTTCGTCGCCGCCTCCTTCGACCAACCGCTTTATACCGGCGATCTGGACGCCCTCTCCGTCACCCGCATTCTGGACGTGCTGCGCTTCATCAGTCCCAAAACCCGTTTTTACCAGGCCTCAACCTCCGAGATGTTCGGTAAAGTGCAGAGCGTGCCGCAAAACGAACAAACGCCCTTTTATCCGCGCAGCCCCTATGGCGTGGCCAAGCTGTATGGGCATTGGATTTCGGTCAATTACCGCGAATCCTATAATTTGTACGCCTGCTCCGGCATTCTGTTCAATCATGAATCGCCGCTGCGCGGCACCGAGTTCGTGACCCGTAAAATCACCCGCGGCCTGGCGCGGATTCATGCCGGGCAAGACGACGTGCTGACGCTCGGCAATCTTGATGCCAAGCGCGACTGGGGCTTCGCCGGCGATTATGTGGAAGGCATGTGGCGCATGTTACAGCAGGACGCGCCGGACGATTTTGTGCTGGCCACCGGCCGCACCACCACCATCCGCGCCTTCGTGGAGCTGGCGGCGCAGGCGCTGGGGCTGGAACTGGCCTGGCAGGGCGCCGGCGTCAATGAAACCGGCGTGGACAAGCGCAGCGGCAAAGTCTGGGTGAATATCAGCCCGCAATTCTACCGACCGGCGGAAGTTGATCTGCTGATCGGCGACCCCGCCAAAGCCAAGCAGAAACTGGGCTGGAGCAGCCGGATGCCGCTGGAGCAATTGGCGCAAAACATGATGCGCGCCGACCAGGCCTGGGTCAGCGACGCGCGGCCGCAAACGCTGCTGAAGCTCGCTTCCTGAGCCATGCCGCTACCGCTTGACGCCAAAATTCTTGTCACCGGTGCTGGCGGGCTGGCCGGCAAAAACCTGGTCGCTCATTTGCGGCAGCAGGGGTTTAGCCGCCTCATCGGCCTAACCTCGGCCGATTGC
>CAZBSB010000037.1:0-3436 GCA_964494535.1 uncultured Rhodospirillales bacterium | reverse complement strand
AAGCATCACAAACCGGATTATGTCTTCCACCTGGCCGGGCATGTGTTCGGCATCATGGGCAATATGAAGAATCAGGCGGCCGCCTGGTTCAACAATACGCGCATCAACAGCTTCGTGATTGATGCCGCGCAGCAGGTGGGCGTCCGCAAGCTGCTCGCCATGGGCACAGTCGCCATGTATCCCGACCCGCTGCCCGGCAACCCGCTGCGTGAAGACATGATCTGGCAGGGCGCGCCGCATCATTCGGAATATGGCTATGCCCAGGCCAAACGCGGGATGTTGGCGCAGTTGGAAGCCTATCACAGCACCCATGAGCTGGATTATGCCATGGCGCTCAGCACCAATCTGTATGGACCGCATGACCGGTTCAACACCGACACCGGCCATGTGATTCCCTCTCTCATCCGGAAATTCTATGAAGCCAAGCGCGACGGCGGCACGGTGACCGTGTGGGGCGATGGCAGCCCGCAGCGCGATTTTTTGTATGTGCCGGATATGGCGCGCGGCCTGCGGCTGATCATGGAGCAGGGTACGGGCGCCGTCAATCTGGCCAGCGGTGTGACCGTGCGGATCAGAGACGCGGTGGAGATTCTCGCGGCGCATACCGGCCTGGCCGACCGCGTGGTGTGGGACGCCAGCAAGCCCAACGGCCAGCCGCTGCGCGCCTATGACATTAGCAAGCTGCAGGCAGCAGGCTTCCACGACCCCACGCCGCTTGCCGCCGGCCTCCGAGAGACTTATGACTGGTATGCCGCCAACGAAACAACGGCGCGCAAAGACTGACGCCCCTGCCCGCCTTTGAGGAATCTCCATGACCGCGCCGACCTTCGCTTTGCCGTCTGGCATGATTGGAAAATTTGGGGTGGTCAAATTATGGCCGGGCATCAAGGTGGCGGAAGATGAAGTCATCGCCCGCCTGAAAGTGGCCGCGACCAAACTCGGCCTGACTTGTTACGAAGTGACGCCGGATGGGCGCCTGCTGGACTCGCCGAATGTCCGCATGACGCAGAAGGATTTGGACTTCGTCATCCATCTGCATTTCGAAACGCCGAAGGCCTACGATATTTTTTCCTTCGTCGCGCTGTGGAATCCGCTGCAATTCTATCATGATTATCTGGAAGGCGCCTACCGCCGGCTGACGGACAATATCTTGTCGCATGATGATTTCCTGAGTTGCGGTTCGGGGTCGGCGGACGACCATGTGCGCCGGCTGCAGGCGCACGACCCGACGCGCGACGATGTGCAATTCACGATGTTCCACTCGCTGGCCGAACCCATCGTCGCGCCGACACTCGGCGACCAGAAAGTTTTTTATGCCGGCATCAATTGGGAACGCTTAGGCAAAAAAGCCTCGCGCCACCAGGAATTGTTGGATTTGCTGGACAAGACCGGCGAATTGCGGATTTACGGCCCGGAAAAGCTGATGGGCGTGAAAGTCTGGGACGGTTATAAAAGCTATCAAGGGCAAATTCCGTTCGACGGCACCTCCATGGTGCGGGAAATCGCCCGCGCCGGCATCAGCCTTGTGCTGTCATCTGCCGCGCATAAAGATTCGGAGTTGATGTCCAGCCGGCTGTTCGAGAGCATCGCGGCCGGCGCGGTGATCATTTGCGACGACAACCCTTTCGCGCAGCGGCATTTCGGCGACACTTTGCTCTATGTTGACTGCACGCTGCCGGCCGACGAGACGGCACAGCAAGTGGATACGGAAGAACTCGCCGTTGGCTCTGGCCAAGGCACAGGCGGCACAAGCCATCTTCAAAGAAAAATTCACGCTCGACCGCAGCCTGGCCGATATCTATGCGCGTCTTACCACGCGGCGCCAGGAACTGCAGGCTTTGACACCGGTGGCCGGCGCGCCGGTGCAGGCGCTGCTGCCGCTGCCGCAATTCGATAAAGACGCGCTGCAAACCATGCTGCAGAGCGTGGCGACGCAGGATTATCCGACCATTCAGCCCGTGCTGCTGGTGGAGCCGGAGGTGCTGGAGAAGTTCGCCGACCGCATCAACAAACTGGTGCGCGATATTCTGCCGGCGTGCCGTATCGTCCCCACCGCTTTCCGCCACCAGCTGAACGGCAAAGCCGTGAAGCGAAACTTGCCGTTCGGCAAAGTCTTGCACGATTATTTACTCACGCTGCCGGCCGGCAGTTTTGTTATGGTGCTGCAACCCCGCGAGCAACTCTTCGCCAACCATGTGCGGACGCTGGCGGCGGCGCTGGAGCAAAATCCCGATTGCGTCGCGGCTTATAGTTCACTCGTGCAGATGCAACAGGACAAAGAACGCACCCATTATCTGGTGCAGAAGGAATTGCCGCTGTTCGGCTTGCCGGGTGGTAAGCCCTTCTGTCATGGCCGTTTCCTGTTCCGCAACCCGGTGCCGGGCAGCCGGCTCAACACCGCCCTGCCCTATCTGGATATCACGGCGCTGGCGGTGCTGGCGGCCTGCGGCGCCAGCACCGCCGTGCCGCGCGTGACGCTGCTGCAGGATGTTGACAGTTCCTGCCAGGAGACGCCAGAGCTGGGCAAGAAAGTGGAAACCGAGGATATGATCGTGCAGGATTTCCTGCCGCCCGCGCTGCGCGCCCCCTGGCTGGCGCCGCAAAGCACGCCGCGGCGGCTGGAGCCGCAAGCATTGTCCTTCGCCCACCTCACCCAACAAAACCGCGCCGAAATCGCCCGCGACATTTTCCTGGGCATTCCCATGCCGGGCTGGCTGCAGCGCGGCATTTTGGGCTTTTATCACCAGTTGCGGCGGTTGAAGTAGAACGATGAAAACTTATTAAAGGCCTAAGAATGCCGAAGAAAAGCGATGCAAGCACGTGCCGTGATCAGGTCAGTTTTGCCGATCTTGCAAAGAAATATGCTAACTGCCCTGAGTTCATCGGCATTGAAATTGTGCATCCCAACCAGCCTGGCGCGTTTGATGATACTTTAATCCATCTCGTCTCCCGGCGCGGTATTGTCGAGGATTTACTGGTGCTGCTGGATTCCGGCGGCGATGTAAATGTGCTTGGAGATTTGGGAAATACGCCACTACACAGTGCGGTACTAACGAACCAGGCTGAGATAGCTAAACTTCTCCTGAAGCATGGCGCAAAGCCAAACATAAAGAATGAGCTTGGCGAAACGCCCTATGATATTGCCGCGGATTTGCAAAACAAGGCCGTTATGAAGTTGCTGCGTTAACGAACGGCTATATTTCTAGGGTCAGAACTCACAACCTTCATCCGTCATTCCGGCAGAAGCCGGAATCCAGTGGCGCCGCGTCTGCGGCGCACATGAGTATTTTCCGCGCTACCGCGCGTAAAGGCCTGGATGCCAGCCTACGCTGGCATGACGATAATCCTTGTCTTTACTCGGCCTGATTGTAGCCTAAATCGCTACTCCCCAAATATCGCCGTGGTCGGCACATAGAGGTTGCCGGAGAGGATTTCG
>CAZBSB010000036.1:0-14132 GCA_964494535.1 uncultured Rhodospirillales bacterium | reverse complement strand
CCACCTGGGCGTCAAGCTAAAGCACAATGCCAACCGGCGCTATATCGAAGGCAAGCGCGTGGTGCTGGTGGACGACTCCATCGTGCGCGGCACCACCTCCATCAAGATCGTGGAGATGGTACGCGCCGCCGGCGCCAAGGAAGTGCATATGCGTATCAGCAGCCCGCCCACCAAGCACAGCTGCTTTTACGGCGTGGACACGCCGGAGAAGGAAAAGCTGCTCGCCCATAAATACAGCGTGGCGGAGATGGGCAAGTTCATTGGCGCGGATAGTTTGGCTTTCGTGTCGCTGGACGGGCTGTATCGCGCCGTCGGCGAAGCGCGGCGCAATGCCGGCCAGCCGCAATTCTGCGACGCCTGTTTCAGCGGCGACTATCCCATCGCGCTGACCGACCTGAACAGCGATATCGAGCAAGGCACCCTCTCCTTCCTCCGCGCCCAGGCGGAATAATCATGCCACAACTGCAAGGGGCCATCGCCGTTGTCACTGGCGCGTCGCGCGGCATTGGTGCGGCGCTGGCGGTGCGGCTGGGGGCGGCCGGCGCGCATTGCGTGCTGCTGGGGCGCACCGTGGGCGGGCTGGAAGCGACGGATGATGCCATTCGCAAGGCCGGCGCCAGCGCGGCGACGATTGTTCCCATCAATTTGCTCACGGAACATGATAAGGTTGACGCGCTGGGTGCCGAATTGTTTCAGCGTTATGGGCGGGTTGATTATCTATTCGGCTGCGCGGCGCAGCTTGGCACTCTCTCGCCGCTCGGGCATATCGAGCCTAAAGTATGGCAGGAGACCTTCGCGCTCAACGTCACGGCCAATTATCGCCTGATCCGCAGCCTCGATCCGCTGCTGCGCCAGAGTCCCGCCGCGCAGGCTGTTTTTTTGACCTGCGATGCCGCTCGCCAGCCGGAGGCCTATTGGGGCGCCTATGCTGCCAGCAAGGCGGCGCTGGAAGCGATGGTGGCCAGCTATGAAGCGGAGATGCAAAATACCGCCGTCCGTGTTCGCTGCCTCAACCCAGGCGCTGCTGATACCAAACTTTTCCGCCAAGCCTTCCCCGGCGCCGCCAAAGGCAGTGTGCAGAGCGCGGATGACGCTGCGGCACAAATCATGGCGCAGCTTTAGGTTCCGCCAACTGCCGCGTCTGCCAGCGCGCCGCGAGAATGGACAATTCATACAACACCACCAACGGCACCGCGAGCAGCAGCTGGCTCAACACGTCCGGCGGCGTGATGACGGCGGCTACGGCGAAAATCAGCACGATGGCGAAGCGCCGGAACTGCGCCAGTTGCTCCACCGTAATTACCCCCACGCGCACTAGCAGCACCAGCAATACCGGCAATTGAAACGCGATGCCGAAGGCGAAGATCAAAGTCATGCTGATGGACAGATATTCGCTCACCCGCGCTTCCAGCTGCACCGGCAGCCCCGTCACCGCGGCGCCGGATTCAAACGACAGGAAAAAATGCCACGCCAGCGGCATGACGAAAAAATACGCCATAGCGGTGCCGAGCGCGAACAGCAGCGGCGTGGCCAACAGAAACGGCAAGAAGGCGCGCTTTTCATGCGTATAAAGCCCAGGCGCCACGAAGCGCCAGATTTGCACGGCAATGATGGGAAAAGCCAACAAGCAGGCCGCCCACAGCGCCAGCTTGATATAAGTGATGAAGGCTTCCGCCAGTCCGGTATAGATCAGTCGTCGGTCGGCGCCCTGCATCGCTTCCGCCAGCGGCCGGACGAGAATGGCATAGATATCCGCCGCGAAAAAATAGCAGACGCAAAAGGCCAGCGCGATGGCACCCAGGCACCACAACAGCCGCTGCCGCAATTCCAGCAGATGCGCCAGCAGCGGCTGGCGCAGCATGTTCAGTTCTTCGTCTTCCGGCGTCATGCTGGGTCGCCTGCCGTGGGTTTGGGCGGTTCTGCCGGCGCGGCTTTTTGCTGCTGCTTCTGCTCGGCTTCCTGCGCGGCCAGCTCAACCTCATAAGTAAGTTGGTCGAACTGCTGGCGCCAGCCATGCGCCGCTTGCCGCAGCGCTCGCACGGCGCGCCCCAGCATCAGCATGGCCTTGGGCAAATCCTTGGGGCCGATGACGACCAGCGCTACCACGGCGGTGAGAAACAGCTCTGACCAGGCGATATCGAACATCAGCCTGGCTTATTGTCCGTGTCCTTGTCGGCTTCGCGGTTGTCCGTCAGCGGTTTGGGCGCATCGGACTGCTCTTTGCCATCCAGGCCGCTCTTGAAATTCCGCAGCCCTTTGCCCAAATCGCCCATCACATTCGGCAATTTACCGGCGCCGAACACCACCAGCACGACCAACCCCAAAACCACAAGATGCCAAATGCTTAAACCCATCGCGCGCTCCAGTATGTTATTAGCCGCCAACCTATTCTCTTGGCTGTGGTAGCACGCCTTGCCCCGTTTCGCCAGTCAGCCAGCTTCTGCTATAGCTAACGCATGAAAAGCAACCAATCCGCCGTCACTCTGGTGGCAGGGCCGACCGCCAGCGGTAAATCGGCGCTTGCGGCTGCCCTCGCGCAGGCTCTGGGCGGCGTAGTCATCAATGCCGATGCCATGCAGGTTTATCGCGGCCTGCCGGTTTTGACATCGCAGCCCAGCGCCGCGCAGCGAGCCATGGCGCCGCACCGGCTTTATGAAACCGTGCCTCCGGCGACGGCTTTTTCCGCCGGCCAGTGGCTTGAAACCGCCCGCCAATGCCTGGCCGAAGCAGACGCGGCCGGCCAGCCAGCCATTTTTACCGGCGGCACTGGCCTTTATTTTCAAGTGCTGCTGCGCGGCATTGCCGACATTCCGCCCATTCTGGAAAATTTGCGCGCCGAATTGCGGCAGTATTTCCAAAGGCTGGGCGAAGCCGCCACGCGCGCCCGCCTCGCCGCCCATGACCCCGAAGCCGCGGCGCGCATCATGCCAGGCGATCAACTCCGCCTGCTGCGCGCCCTGGAAATCGTGCTAGCGACCGGCCGCACGCAACAGTCATGGCAGAACGACACCAGCGGCGGTCTGCTGGGGCAGCGTCCCATCATCCCTCTGCTCTTGCTGCCGCCACGCGTCGCGCTATACGCCGGTTGCGACCAGCGCTTCAGCGCCATGGCGGCGAACGGCGCGCTTGAGGAAGCGAAGCGCCTGGCGGCACTGTCGCTCAGCCTCGATTTGCCGGTTATGAAAATCATTGGCCTGCGTGAATTGCAGCAATTCCTGACAGCCGAAATGGGATGGGAGGATGCCGTGGCCGCCGCGCAGCAAGCAACCCGGAATTATGCCAAGCGTCAATACACCTGGTTCCGCAACCAGTGGCAGAGTAACAAAATCGGCTTCGAAGCCGCTTCGATGGTTTATGATGATTTCTACCGGCCGGAGCAGTTTCCGGCCATGCTGGCCGCCATTAAGACCAGACTGCCGCGTTAGCCCGGCGCTTTGCGGCGGAAGTTATGCGTGGCTTCAATCACGCGCACGGTGCCGGTTTTGGCGCGCATGATGATGGAATGGGTGCGCGCCCCGCCGGGGAAGCGCCGTACGCCGCGCAGCATCGGGCCGGTGGTAACGCCGGTGGCGGCGAACATCACGTCGCCGAAGGCCAGGTCGTTCAAATGATATTTGCGTCCCAAATCGTTGATGCCCATTTTCTTCGCGCGCCCGCGTTCATCATCGTTGCGGAACACCAGCCGCCCCTGCATCTGCCCGCCGATGCATTGCAGTGCCGCCGCGGCCAGAACGCCTTCCGGCGCGCCGCCGATGCCCATATAGACGTCCAACCCGGAATCCGGCTGCGACGTGGCGATGACGCCGGCCACATCGCCGTCGCCGATGAGCATGATGCGCGCGCCAGCCGCCCGCACTTTGGCGATCAGTTCCGCGTGGCGTGGACGGTCGAGAATGCACACCTGCACATCAGCCATTTCGGCGCCCTTAGCCTCCGCCACCGCGCCGAGATTGATGGCCACGTCTTTATCGAGATCAATCACGCCCGGCGGCAGACCCGCGCCGACGGCGATTTTTTCCATGTAAACGTCCGGCGCGTTGAGGAATCCCCCCGCCTGCGCCATGGCGATGACGGCCATGGCATTGGTGCCGCCCTTGGCGGCGATGGTGGTGCCTTCCAACGGGTCGAGCGCGATATCCACTTGCGGACCGTTGCCGGTGCCCACTTTCTCGCCGATATAGAGCATCGGCGCCTCGTCGCGCTCCCCTTCCCCGATGACGACGGTGCCGTCAATATCAATGCTGTTGAGCGCGCGCCGCATGGCGTTGACTGCCAGCTGGTCGGCCATTTTCTCGTCGCCGCGCCCCACCACGCCGGAGCAGGACAAAGCCGCCGCTTCCGTCACGCGCACGACTTCAAGAGCCAGATTTCTTTCCATGGTTTTCTCCTGCCTTTGATACAGACTAGGCCATAGCCCCTAACCCAGCAAGCCAGTCATTCAGCTTTGATGAACACATCCACCTGCTGGCCTATATAGAGCGGCAAAGACGGTAGGCTGGTGACTTCATAAATCACTTCGATGATGCGCGTATCCACCCGCTCCGAATTGCTGCCTGTGAGCGACTTTTTTGGGATGACATAAGGCTCGATCCGCACGAATTTCAGCGGAAACCCGACATCGCGGTTGCTCCGCAGCGCGCCCATGGCCTCTTGCGCTGGCTTCAGACGCCAGAGGTCGTTTTCATCAATGCTCACCCGCACATAAAGAGGCGTGTCATTGCCCATCACCACGGCGGACTGGTTGGCGTTCGCTTCCAGGAACATGCCCGGGCGAACATTGGTTTTCAGGATGCGACCGGCGACCGGCGCCGTCACGGTTAACCGCGCCAGCGTCACCTCTGCCGCCTGCAGCCGCGCCTGCGCCGTGGCAATGGCGGCCTCCGCCGTGCCAACGCGCGTTTCCGCCTGCTGCAGCGCGAATTCCAACCGCTCGATCCGGTCGGTCGTCACGCTCACGCCGCGCGTCAGATTGCGGGCGCGCTGCAATTGGTCTTTCTGGTCGGCGCGGATGGATTGCGCTTCCGCCAATTGCGCTTTGGCCGCCGTCAGCTCCGCTTGGCGCACTTGCACCTCGGCTTTGGCCGTCCGGTCATCCAGCTGAAACAGCGGCGCCCCGACAGCGACCACGTCGCCTTCCGCAACCAGCAGCGCCTGCACCAACGCCGCGACCGGGCTGCCCACGGTGATGTTGCGCGTATTCGCTTCAAGCAAGCCGGAGCCGGATATGGCTTTGGCATAAGCACTGCTGGGCGGCAGGTTGAGCTGCTGCGGCGGCGCTTCCGGCGCATTGGCCTGCGCGATGGTGAAATAGCTGGCATAGAGCAGTCCGCACAGCCCGATGAGCGGGACGACGGTGCGGCTGACGAAATTTCTGCTGGGCATGGTGTGTCCTCAACGCGGTTCGCTGGCGATATCAACAATCTGGCCGTCATCCATATGAGCGATACGGTCGGCATAAGGAAAAATGCGGTTGTCATGCGTGACGATGATCATGGTGGCGCCACGCTTATGCACGGCGTTTTGCATCAGCTGCATGATCTGCTCACCGGTCACATGGTCAAGCGCGCTGGTTGGCTCGTCGCATACCAGAATTTCCGGCTCATGCACCAAAGCGCGCGCAATCGCCACGCGCTGCTGCTGCCCGCCGGAAAGTTCCAATGGCAGTGCTGCGCTGCGCCCGCCCAAACCAAGTTCGGCGAGTATGGCCTCAGCCTTCTTGAGCGCCGCGTGGCGGCCATGGCCGTTGATAATCAACGGCACGGCCACATTTTCGGCAATCGTCAAGGCCGGCAGGAGATTGAAAGACTGGAAGATGAATCCTACATGCCGGCCACGAAACGCGATGGCCTGCGCCGGCCGCAATTGCGCCATATCGCTGCCCAGCACGCGGCAGTTGCCGTCATCTGGCCGCAAAATGCCGGCGATGATCGAAATGAGCGTGGTCTTGCCGCAACCGGAAGGACCCACGAGCATCATCATTTCGCCTTGCCTGACTTCTAGATCAACGCCGCGCAACGCCATCACCGGATTGTCCGGCGCGCCGAATCTTTTCGTCACGCCCTGGCAGATTACGGCGGCGGTGGGCGCGGTTTGGGTTTGCGCGTCTGCAACCATGCCTAACTCCGGAACACGGTGGCGGGGTCGAGCTTCACCACCGTCCGGACTGAAAGCAGCGCCGCCAGCGTGACGATCAGCAGCACGCCGCCGCCGCTGAACAACAGCAGCTGCCACGGCATGTAAAAAGCCAACACGGTGCCGCGCATCGCCGTGCCGAACAGCGCGGACAAACCAACGCCGATGCCATAACCGATGCCGCCTACCACCAGCGCCTGCAGCGCTACCATCCGCATCAAGGTGCGGTTGCGCACCCCCATGGCTTTCAGCGCCGCGAACTGTTTCTGGTTTTCGCGCACGAAGCTGAAGAAGGTCTGCCCGGCTATGGCGGCGCCGACCAGAAAACCGAGAAACACGGAAATGCCGAAATTGATGGGAATGCCGGTATTCTTCATCCAATAAGTGCGATTGACGTTCTCGAATTCCTTCCGCGTGTAAGCGGTCAGCCCCGTGGCAGCCTTGATGCGCTTGGCCACCGCCTCTGGAGCCTCGCCCGCCCGCGCCTTGACGAGGATATAAGTCAGCAACCGGCGCTGCCCTGGCGCATAGCGCAAGGCGCGCGCAAAGGTGGTGAAGGCCAGCGGCTGTGTGGTGAAGGTGCGCTCCATCTGCGCGATGCCCACGACCACGGCACGCTGGTCGTTTATTTCCAGCACGTCGCCCATGCCGAGCGGCCGCTTTTTGCCCGTCACGGGGTCGGTGATGCTGTAGCGTTCGCTGGCGGCATTGGCGTCTATGATGATGCCGTCGTCACGGCGCAAATCGGCAATCGAACCTTTGAGCATCACGCGGGGTGCGGCAATGAGCGTGGCGTCATCCACGCCGGAGACATCGATGATCTTGCGCTGACCGTCCGGCAGCAGCACGGTCAGCAGCCCCTTGAACAATGGCACCGCCCATTCCACGCCCTCCACACCGCGCACCCGCTGCAACTCGGTATCGCGCATCGGCTTGCTTTCTTCCACGAAATCCACGGTCGGATCCATGACCCAAATATCGGGCAGCGTGATCTCGCCGACATAGCTGTAAGTGCGGCTGATGAGGCCAAGGAAAATGGAGGGCTGCTGCGTCATGATGAGTGCCGCAAACGTGATGCCCACGATCATGGCGACATATTTGCCACGGTCGCCAAACAACATCTGCAGGGCAATATAATTCATCTGAAAAACCTGAAACCCACGAACGAACTGAATATAAGTCAGTCCGCGTTAATTTCCAGTGGATTTCAAGAAGTTAGTAATTATGACGGTGCGCCACGGAAAATAAGGCAGGCGTTGGTGCCGCCGAAACCGAAGGAATTGGACAGCGCTATCTTGATTTTCCGCTCCTGCGCCTTGTGCGGCACCAGATTGATGCCGGTGCATTCATCGGAAACATTGTCCAAATTCAGGGTCGGTGGGGCGATGCCGTGGTTAACGGCCAAGATGGAATAGATAGCTTCAACCGCTCCAGCGGCGCCCAGCAAGTGGCCGATGGAGGATTTGGTGGAGGACAGCGCCACCGTGCCATAGGCGGCACCAAACAACCGGCGCACGGCGCGCAGCTCGATTTCATCGCCTTTGGGCGTGGACGTGCCATGGGCGTTGATATAGTCAATCTGCTCCGGCGCCAGACCGGCGCGCTTCACCGCCATCCGCATGGCGCGGAAAGCGCCGTCGCCTTCCTCATGCGGCGCCGTCATGTGATAGGCGTCGCCGGACATGCCGTATCCCACCAGCTCGGCATAAATCGTCGCACCGCGCTTTTTCGCGTGTTCATATTCTTCCAGCACCAACATGCCGGCGCCCTCGCCCATCACGAAACCGTCGCGATCTTTGTCATAGGGGCGCGAGGCCTTGGTCGGCGTGGCGTTGAAACTGGTGGACATGGCGCGCGCCGCGCAGAAGCCGGCGATGCCGACGCGGCAAATCGCTGACTCTGCACCGCCCGCGATCATCACATCCGCGTCGTCCAGCATGATCATGCGCGCGGCATCGCCGATGGCGTGCGCGCCGGACGAACAAGCCGTGACCACGGCATGATTGGGGCCGCGGAAACCATGGCGGATAGAAACCTGGCCTGAAGCCAGATTGATGAGCGACGCCGGAATGAAAAAAGGCGACACGCGCCGCACCCCGCGCTCGGCCAGCGTCAGGGATGTTTCATAAATCTCCTGCAGTCCGCCGATGCCGGAACCGATCAGCACACCGGCACGTTCCCGCGCCTCATCGTTCTCCGGTTGATAGCCGCTATGCGCAATGGACTCTTCCGCCGCCGCAATGGCGTAGTGGATGAAGAGATCCATCTTCTTCTGGTCTTTGACCGGGATGATGGCGTCAATATTCAGTTGCCCTGGCGCGTCGCCGCGCGGAATCTGGCCGCTGACCTGGCAGGGCAGATCGGCAATCTCGAAGCCGTGCGTTATAGCCAGGCCGCTTTCGCCGGCGATTAGCCTGCGCCAGTTGTGCGTCACGCCGGAACCTAGCGGCGAGACGACTCCCATACCTGTGACCACAACGCGTCTTACGCCAGACATTTTGCCGTTGAACCTATCCCGAAAATGAAATCGCACGCCTCAACGAAAGATGAGCGTGCGATTGGCCTTGCGTCAAGGCCGCTTGAGCGCCTTAAACCGCTCAAGCCGCCTTCTTTTGATTAATGAAATCAATCGCATCCTTGACGGTGGCGATCTTTTCCGCCGCGTCGTCGGGAATTTCGACGCCGAAGGCTTCTTCGAACGCCATGACCAACTCGACTGTATCAAGGCTGTCGGCGCCCAGATCGTCAACGAAGCTGGCATTCTCGGTCACCTTGGCGGCGTCCACGCCCAGATGTTCGATCACAATCTTTTTTACCTGTTCGGCCACATCACTCATGGTCAGATATACCTTTCTGTCGGTTGCCGGGCGGTTCGGCGCGTAGGCGCGAACCCCCGTCTCGGGCGCGGCGCCAAACTGAATCGGCGCGCACAAGCGCCATGTCTAGGCGGCAAACGCGGCGCTGTCCAGTGCCTTGGTGGATGATATGCCGGCTAGGCACAGGCTTTGCAACTGTGTTATGCCGGCAGAATGCCTATAGTTCCGTCACGGCCGAATAGCGCCAAAATGCCATTTTTTACAGCTCCTTACCAGAATACCTGCCATGCATAGGGGTGGCGGGGTGGCTATGGCGGCCGAATCGGCGCCTTTGCAACGGGATATCCGTCCCCTGCGGCAATTGCTGCCCTATCTGCGCCCCTATGGCTGGCCGATCGTGGGCGCCGTGGTCGCCTTGATGACGGCGGCCGGCACGGTGCTGGGCATCGGCGCCGGCCTGCGGCAGGTGGTTGATTTGGGCTTCATGACCGCCAATCCCGACATGCTTAATACCAGCCTGGCCTGGATGTTCGGCACCGTCCTGGTGCTGGCGGGCGCGACCTATGCGCGGTTTTACCTCGTCTCCTGGGTGGGGGAGCGGGTGGTGGCCGACTTGCGGCAATCCGTATTCGCGCATCTGCTGCGGCTTAGCCCCAGTTTTTTTGAAACCGCGCGCAGTGGCGACATCATCACGCGCCTGACCACGGATACCAGCGTCATCCAGCTGGTGGTCGGCTCCTCCATCTCCGTGGCGCTCCGCAACGGTTTACTGCTGCTGGGCGGCCTGACCATGCTGCTGCTGACCAGCGGGCGGTTGACCTTGCTGGTGCTGTTTGTGGTGCCGGTGGTCATCGCGCCCATCATCATCATCGGCCGGCGCGTGCGGCGCTATGCCAAAATCGCGCAAGAGAAATTGGCGGATGTCAGCGCCAATATTGACGAAACTGTGCATGGCATCAAAACCGTGCAAGCCTACACGCATGAGGCGCTGGAGGAACGGCAATTCAACAGTAAGGCGGAGGCGGCGCTGGCGGCGGCGCTGCTGCGCATTCGTGCCCGCGCTTTGATGTCTATGATTGTCATATCGCTGGTCTTCACCGCTATCGGCGTCATTCTCTGGATCGGCGGCCACGATGTACTGCAGGGCACGATGAGCGCCGGCCAGCTGACCTCCTTTATTTTCTATGCCGTGGTTGTCGCCGGCTCGGTTGGCGCTATCAGCGAGGTGTCCGCCGACCTGCAGCGCGCCGCCGGTGCCACCGAACGCATTTTCGAGCTGATGGCCGTGACGCCGGACATCGCGGCGCCCGCCGACCCATTGCCCTTGCCGCAACCCTTGCGCGGCAGCATCCGCTTTCAAGACGTGACCTTCTGTTATCCCTCGCGGCCAGAGCAGCCGGCCATTAACCGGCTAGGCTTGGACATCGCGGCGGGCGAAAAACTCGCGCTGGTGGGCAGCAGCGGCGCCGGCAAGACGACGCTGTTTCAATTACTGTTGCGGTTTTATGATCCGCAACAGGGCGCCATCACGGTTGACGGCGCGGATATTCGCCGCCTGCATCCCGTCACGCTGCGCCAACAAATCGGCCTGGTGGCGCAGGAGCCGGTGATTTTTTCGCTCAACGCCTGGGATAATATTCGCTACGGCCGGCCGGACGCGACGGATGCTGAAGTCATGGCCGCCGCCAAGGCCGCCTATGCGGATGAATTTTTGCTCAAACTACCGGAGGGCTTCAACAGCCATCTCGGCGAAAAAGGTGTGCGCCTCTCCGGCGGGCAGCGGCAGCGCATCGCCATCGCCCGCGCCGTGCTGCGCAATCCGCCAATCCTGCTCTTGGATGAAGCAACCTCTGCGCTGGATGCGGAAAGCGAGCGTTATGTGCAGCAGGCGCTGGAACGGCTGATGCAGAACCGCACCACCCTCATCATCGCGCACCGGTTGGCCACCGTGGTGAATGCTGACCGCATCGCGGTGCTGGACGGCGGCGTGATCGTTGCCAACGGCACGCACCGCGAGTTGATCGCGCAAAACGGTCTCTATGCCAAACTGGCCAAGCTACAGTTTGAGCAAAGCGCGCTGGAATGAAGAATCCTAGTCGGTGTGCAGCGCCATGGGCTGAGGATGCTTGTCGTCCCGGATTTTCTCCGCCGCTTCTGGCTGCTTCAATTGCCGCGGCGGCGGCTCGCTCACCAACCGGCTGTTCCATTCCGGATGCGGCGCGGGGTAGCAATCCACCTTGCCCAAGGTGCGATAGCACCATTGCGGCATCGGCTCGGCTGGTTCCACCGCTTCGGTCTTGTTCACCAGCTGGCGCCATCTTTCCGGCCAATGATCGGGAATGCAGCCGACGAGCGGCAACAACAACATAAGCAGGGCGCACTGGTTTTTCATGCGACCGAGATTATAGTAACGGCATGAGCCACACAAGCAGCCAACTGCCGCAACGCGGCGTCATCAGCCTGAGCGGCGGCGATGCCGTGTCCTTTTTGCAAGGACTGGTGAGCAACGATGTTGCACGCGCCACTGCAGACCAGGCCGTCTATGCCGCGTTGCTGACGCCGCAGGGGCGCTTGCTGCACGACATATTCGTGCTGAACAAAGACGCCGAACTGTGGCTGGACTGCGCGGCAACGCAAACTGAAGCGCTGCTGGCCAAACTCAACAAATACAAACTCCGCAGCGCCGTGACGCTGCAAGACCGGCGCGAGACGCATGGCGTAGCGCTGGGCGCCGCGGCTGATGACCTGAACTATGCCGACCCCCGCCACACCGCCCTGCCCGCCCGCCGCATCATGCCGCGTGAGGCGTTGCCGGCTGCGGATGACGCCGTCCTGGCGGCCTATGAACGGCAACGCCTGATGCTCGGCGTGCCTGATGAACATGATTGGGTGCCCAGCGAAACACTGCCACTGGAAGCGAATTTCGATTTTCTGCACGGCGTGGATTTCAAGAAAGGCTGCTATCTGGGGCAGGAAATGACGGCGCGCACGCATTACCGCAAGCTCATCAAGCGGCGGCTGGCGCCGGTGCGGTGTCTGAACGGCGCCTGCCCACCAGTCGGCACGCCGCTGATGGCGGCAGGACAGGCCGTAGGTATCATGCGCTCGTCGCGTGATGAACTGGGTTTGGCGCTGCTGAACCTGGGCGTAATTTTAGCCGGCGTGGAAGTGACGGCCGGTGGCCATGTCTTGCAACCGCGCCGGCCGGACTGGCTGCCGACGGCTGCTATGGGATCAGGCGCTGGATGAACGCCATGATGCGCGCGTTCACGGCATCGGTATACATATCGTTGCTGTGGCCGGCCATCGGGATAAACATCGCCTCTTTCGGCTCGTTGGCAGCAGCAAATAAGGCCTTCCCTTGCGCGAAGGGTACGATCCTGTCCTGCTCACCATGAATGATCAGCAGCGGCGCCTTGACGCGATTGATCTTCGCCAGGCTTTCGTAGCGGTCATGCTGCAGCAGAGAAACCGGCAGCCACCAATAGTGATATTCCGCAGTCGCTACCAACGAGGTGAACGGCGATTCCAACACGAGGCCACCCACCGCAAACTCCGTGGCCATTTGCACCATCACGCCCGTGCCCATGGATTCGCCGACCAGGATAATCTTTTCCGGCGGCTGGCCGCGCGCGATCACGGTCTGCAGCACGTTGCGCGCTGAGGCATAATTGCCTTGCTCGGTCGGCGAGCCGGGATTGCCCTCAAAACCCGGATAGGCCACCAGCGCGATACCATAGCCGGCGCGATACCACGGCAGATAACGGAAATTACGGTCAATGAAATTTCCGGCATTGCCGTGGGCATAAACAATCACCGGTTTACCGGCGGCTGGCGGCCGATACCAGCTATTGACCGTGATGCCGTCTATCGTCACCGGCAGCGTCTCGAATCCTTCAAGCCCATAGGACGCTGCGTTGAACGCCACATCGTCAGGCACATATTGCAGCTTGCGCTGCGCCAGGTACATGACGCCGCAAAGCAGGCCGTAAAAAATGATGCCATAACCCAATGTCTTGAGCAGCGCACGCAGATATTCCGGCTCCTGCGCCATCAGCATCACGCGGCGCTGCGGCGCTGTTCGCGTTCCGCCTGCTCCGCCAGCGCGGCCTGGGCAGCAGCTAGGCGGGCAATCGGCACGCGGTAAGGCGAGCAGGACACATAATCCAGCCCCGTGCGATGGCAGAATTTGATGCTGGCGGGGTCGCCGCCATGCTCGCCGCAGATACCCAGCTTGAGATCGGCGCGCACCGCCCTCCCGCGCTGCTGCGCGATGGCGATGAGTTCGCCCACGCCTTCCGTATCCAGCGACACGAAGGGATCATGCTCGAAGATGCCCTGGCGCTGATAGTCGTCCAAAAATAACGCGGAATCGTCGCGACTCAACCCATAGGTGGTTTGCGTCAAATCATTGGTGCCGAAGCTGAAGAACTCCGCCGCCTGCGCCAGATCGCCAGCGCGCAAGGCGGCGCGCGGCAGCTCGATCATCGTGCCGACGCTATAGGTGAGGCGCATATTGGCGGCGCGCATCACTTCCGCTGCTTCTTTGTCCACCAGCGCCTTCAAAATCTCCAGTTCCTTGCGCGTTGCGACCAGCGGAATCATGATTTCTGGCACCACGCTGTTGCCGGTTTTCTGCCGCACCGTGAGCGCGGCGGTGAAGACCGCCCGCGCCTGCATGGCATAAATTTCTGGATATGTAATACCCAAGCGGCAGCCGCGATGCCCCAGCATCGGGTTCGCTTCATAAAGCTGGCCGATGCGCGCTTTGATTTCACCGACATCCAGGCCAGTGCCTGCTGCCACATCGGCAATCTCATTGTCCGTCTTGGGCAGGAATTCATGCAAGGGGGGGTCAAGCAGCCGGATGGTCACGGGCAACCCGGCCATGATGGTGAAGAGTGCGATGAAATCTTGGCGCTGCATCGGCTCCAGCTTCGCCAGCGCGGCGCGGCGGCCAGCTTCGTCGCGCGCCACGATCATCTCGCGCATCGCCACGATGCGGTCGGCCTCGAAGAACATGTGCTCCGTGCGGCACAGGCCGATGCCCTCGGCGCCGAATTGCCGCGCCACACGGGCGTCCAGCGGCGTTTCGGCATTGGTGCGAACGCGCAAGCGGCGCTGCTGGTCCGCCCAGCCCATGATGGTGGCGAAATCGCCGCCCAGCGCCGGATCAACCGTCGG
>CAZBSB010000035.1:0-14338 GCA_964494535.1 uncultured Rhodospirillales bacterium | reverse complement strand
GATCAGCGCACCCACGCCGACGCGCGCCGAGGCATCCGACGTCGCCACCGCGATTTATGATGGCGCGGACGCCGTGATGCTCTCCGCCGAAACCGCCAGCGGCGACTATCCGCTGGAAGCGGTCGGCATCATGGATCGCATCGCCCGCAAGATTCACAACGACCCCATCTATCGCACCAACAACAAGGCGCACCATCCCGATTTGCAAAGCACGACATCGGATGCCATCACGGCGGCGGCGCGGCAAGTGGCGGAGACCATCGGCGCGGCGGCCATCGTCACCTATACCACCTCCGGCTCCACCACCTATCGCGCGGCGCGGGAGCGGCCGGAGGTGCCGATCATAGCGCTGGTTTCCAGCCAGACGGTGGCGCGGCGGCTGATGCTGTGCTTCGGCGTCCATGCCGTGGCGCTGCCGGACGTCAAGCAGTTCAGCGAGGTGGTGCAAAAGGCCGTGCTGGTAGCGCGGCAGGATGGGCTGGCGCAGGTGGGCGACCGTCTGGTCATCACCGCCGGCGTGCCGTTTGGCACTCCCGGCAGCACCAATGTGCTGCGCATCGCCTGGGTTGAGGATAACGCGGCGGCTTAGGCGCCATGGCGTCCCTGCAACAAGCCGTTGATTTGCACCGCGCCGGCAAGCTGCGCGAGGCAGAGCGCGCTTACCGCGCCGTGCTGGCGGCGCAGCCGCGCCAGCCGGATGCGCTGTCGCTGCTCGGCGTGGTGCTGGAGGCGCTGGGCGAACCGCAGCAAGCCGTGGGTTTTATCCGCAAGGCGGTGGCGATAGACCCAAAGGCGGCGCTATTCCGGCTGCATCTTGGCAACGCGTTGCAGGCGGCGGGAGATGTGGCGAATGCGGCCGTGGAGTTTCGCGCCGCTGTCCGGTTGCAGCCGCAGTTGGCGGAGGCGCAATATAATCTCGGCAATGCTTTGCGTCTGCTGGAAGATAAAGCCGGTGCCATCGCCGCTTATCGCGCCTGTCTGGCGCAGGCGCCGCAGGCGCATGAGGCGGCGGTCAATCTGGCGCTGCTGGTTTCGGCGCAGGGCGCGTATGACGAAGCCTTCGCGCTGTTGGAAAAAGTGCTGGCGGCGCAACCGCAGCATCTGCTGGCGCGGGTGACCTATGCGAACATCGCGGACGAGGCACAACGCTATGATGTGTCATTGCGCGAGGCGCAGGCCGCTGCGCGCATTGACCCCGCCAACCCAGACGCGCTGTTCGCGCTGGCGCTGGCGCAAAGCCGCCAGCCGGATGAAGCCGCCGCCTGCCACTCCTATCGTCAGCTGGTAACGGTCAAGCCGGATCATTACGCCGCCTGGGACAATCTGGCGCAGCTGGAGCAAGCCTTCGCGCATCATGCGGAGGCGCAGCAGGCCTATCAGCGCGCGCGGGCACTGGCGCCCACTGACCCCAGCATCAATTATCACTGTGCCTTGTTTGATTTGCTGCAAGGCCGGCTGGCGCAGGGTTTCGCCGGTTATGGCTGGCGGTTTGAGGCCATCAAGAAACTCAAGCGCATTCCGCATGTCAGCGCGCCGCTGTGGGATGGCGCTGACCCGCGCGGCAAGACGCTGTTGATTGTGGATGAGCAAGGTTTCGGCGACAGCATCATGTTCTGCCGCTATCTGCCTGTCCTGCGCGCCCTCGGCGCCCGCGTAATCTATGCTTGTCGCACGCCGCTACAAGCCCTGCTGCGTGGGCATTGGGATGGGGCTGACGATTATGTGCTGTTGACCGAGTCTGCGACCACGCCCTGCGACGCCTTCGCCATGATGATGGATTTGCCGCATCTGTTGCGCGGTTTGAAAGGCGATGCTGACCATTTTCTGCCGGCATCAACGCCCTATCTGCCGGTGCCGCCTGGCACGGTGCCGGCAGAACTGGCGGCGGAGCGGCGGCTGAAAATCGGCGTCGCCTGGGCGGGCAATCGCGATCATAAACATGATTTCCGCCGTTCCATTCCGTTTGAGGTATTCGCGGCGCTATTCGGCGTGGCGGGCGCGCAGTTTTATAATCTGCTGCGGCCGGATGATTTGCGTGGCGATGAAGCCAAGCGCTTTGCCGCGCTGGGCGTGGCTGATCTTGGCGCGCACATCACGGATTTCGCCGCCACCGCGCGCTGCATGGCGGCGCTGGATTTAATTATTGCGGTGGACACCTCCACCGCGCATCTGGCCGGTGCGCTCGGCAAGCCGGTTTGGGTGCTGCTGCCGCTGGGACCCGATTGGCGCTGGCAAACCGCGCGCGCCGACAGCCCGTGGTATCCCACGGCACGGCTTTACCGTCAGGAACAATACGGCGATTGGGCAAGTGTGCTGCAGCGGGTGCGGCAGGACGCGGCCGCCCTGACGGCGTCGCGTGGCTGATTTGCGGCGCCGTGCCGCTTGCGTTACAATCGCGCCTTCAGATAAGGAACAATCATGAGCAAACGTCCTTCTTCGCCGCTCGGCGCGCGGCTCAATGTGGTGTTCGGTGTCCTTGCTGTCAGCGCGCTCGCTGCCTATGGGCTATATGCCTGGCAGGCCAAATGGCGGGCGGCGCAAGCGCGGCAATATGAGCGCGAGTCTCTCATTAATGCCAGCAACGGCGATGCCTCCGGCGTCGGTGGATCGTTCACGCTCGTCAACCAAGACGGCAAGACGGTGACCGAGAAGGATTTCGCCGGCAAATATCTGCTCGTCACCTTCGGCTTCACCTATTGCCCGGATGTCTGCCCCACCAAGCTGCAGGATATGTCATTGACACTGGACGAGCTGGGCGCGGAGGCGCAATGGGTGCAGCCCGTCTTCATCAGCATAGACCCGCAGCGCGATACGCCGGAGCAGATGAAGAATTATGTCTCGCTCTATCATAACGCCATTGTCGGCTTGACCGGCACGCCGGAGCAAATCGCGGCCACCGCCAAGACTTTCAAAGTCTATTACAAGCGCGGCGAAGATGTCGGCAACGGCGATTATATGATGGACCACGCCACGACCATCTATCTGCTCGGCCAAGATGGCAAGGCGCTGGAAGTCTTCACCGAAGGCGCCACGCCGCAAGCCATGGCGGCGGCGATCAAAAGCTATTTGCATAAGTAACAATACTGGCTTGAAACACGATGTCGGCCGAACTGATTGCGGAATTGGCACAAGGCAAGGCCTATCTACGTTTTGTAATTGCTCAACGCGACCCGGACTCTGGCCGGCGCCAGGGCTTGTTCCATGCTTGCTTCCGCTTGCGTGATCAAGGGGTGCTTGATCGTGTTGAAGCGAAGATTCTTGCCGATGCCATGGACTGGTTCAACCAAGAGCTGGCTCGGCCAGAGCGGCTAGCCAAAGCGCGCCGCCCACATGCCAAATCCGTCGCGCTCAGCTGGTTCAAGCGCGAAGCCGAGCTGCATATCCAGAAAATGCTCAGTCTGGTTTATCTCTTGGAAGCCCATCGCTGCAAAGTGCATGTGCTGACGACCGACCGGCCAGGCTATGTTGTCTATGAAGATCAATTTCAGATTGTCGCAGAGCCGTTCGCAGACACGCCGACGTAACGAGCAATTGAGTCAATTGGATCCAAGGTAACCAACTGGAGGCGTATCATGAATAACGATCAGTTCTGGAACCTCATCGCCCAATCGCGGCAGGATGCGGCGGACGATATCGAAGAACAATGTGCTGCGCTGGCAGAGCTGCTCTCCAGTCTCAGCCGCGAAGAACTCATAGCCTTCGACACGCTTTACCGTGATCGGCTGGATCAAGCCTATCACTGGGATTTATGGGCGGCGGCCTACATCCTCAACGGCGGCTGCTCCGACGACATATTTGATTATTTTTGTGACTGGCTCATCGCTCAAGGGCGCGAGGCCTATGAGGCGGCTTTGCGGCAACCTGAATCGTTGGCGGACATTGCTCAGCCTTACGCCTGTAGAGCCGAGGAACTTCGCTATGTCATGGGTGAAGTCTATAGACAAAAATTTGGCACGGCCTTACCTTCTGTCAAACGGACGCCAACTTCCATCCAAGGCGAGGAGTGGGATGAGGATACAGTAGATAGCAAATATCCGAAGCTGGCCGCTTTAATGGCTGCGGCTTAAGTCACGCCCATTCATACTGGTGATGTGTCTCAAGCGTTACCATTTTGCTTGGCGCGGTCAAGCAGATAGCTGGGGTCGCGGCGCCAGGTTTCGATGAGTTGCTGGGCGACTGGCTGGTTGAGGCGGTCGAAAGCGAGCAGGGCGTTATTCAATTCGCGCGGCGGCACGATCTGCTCGTCGGCGCGCGCGCCGCGCGAGAGCAAGAAGACGGAAACGAACTGCGCTTTTTCCAGTCCCAGCGCACGGCAGGCCACGGCTAGGGAACGGCCGCCCATTTCGCGCACGATGATATCGGCCAACTCCAGCGACAGTCCGGTGACGCGCCCGAGCATGATGCTGAAGAGGCGGAAATGGCCGAGGCGGAGAATTTGCACCAAGCATTTGGGCGATTTGATATCGCGCTGCAGCAGCCAATCGGCCACCTGCTGCATCACCTGGTCTTCGTTCTTGTCCAGCGCATAGCGCGCCAGCAAATCGTCAACTGTCTGTTCCAGCGACTGGTCAATCTGCCCAACTTCCACGCCAAAACGCTGCAAGGCAAAGCGCCGCAACTCCGGCGCCACCCACCAGTAAAGCTGGCTGGCATTGTCCTTGCTCATATCCGGCCGCTCGAGCAACGGTTGGCACAGTTTTTCGGCGAAGCGCGCCGCCTGCACCATGGCAGTCATGGCCTTCGGCGACAATTTGGCGCCGAGATTTTCCGCCAGATTGAGCATGACATCAATATCGCCGGTCACCACCAGCGCATCGGCCAGTGCTTCACTCACGCTGTCGCGCACCGCGATGGTGCGGGCATGGTCAAGTCCCTGCGTGGCGATCAGCGAGATAAGGTCAGAGTCGGTCAAAATCGGTGAGGCGCGCAGCACCGGCCGCGCCACGGTAATATCGTCATGCGCCAAGGTGAGAATGAGTTTGCGCGGCGCTGTGGCGGAGGGCGCCACGCGCTCGGCCAATTGCTGGCGCACATTGGTCTGGGCGTTGGCCACCAGCGCGTCCACAATCTCGTTGACGAGATATTGTTCCCGCACCTCCATGGTGATGTCCTGGCGGCTGAACAAATCCACGAGTTCCGTCACCAGCTGCAAACGGCCGTTCTCGCTACTGTCATGCGCCAGGCTGAGCAGGCGCCCGACCATTTGTTGTGGCATCATGTTACTCATGCTTGCCAACAGCGCTCCTTGGTTAAGCCCGGTTAACCGTGTCATGGCGGCCACCGACCTAAGCACGGAATGCTTAAGTTTTTCTTCACGGCAGCCATGGCACAATGACGTTTCCATTGTGAAACGAGGCCATGCAAGTCAATACGCCGCCCCCTGTGCCACTGCCCAACCTGGCCGCCATGCCGGCACAGCCCGTGCGCCAGCT
The DNA here is from genome assembly GCA_964494535.1 of uncultured Rhodospirillales bacterium. Taxonomy (GTDB): domain Bacteria; phylum Pseudomonadota; class Alphaproteobacteria; order UBA9219; family RFNS01; genus JAGOHT01. Next base: position 8,906 of record CAZBSB010000035.1, on the reverse strand, counting down.
GGTGCAGCCGGCCGCGGCGCCCGTCATCACGCCGCGCGCCGTTGATTCCGGCGAACAAGGCCATAAAGGCCAAACCACCGGCAGCGCCACGCAAAAGCCGCAAGCGCAAACCCGCCAAGCCGCCGGCCGCAACACAGGACGCGGCAGCCAGCTGGACGTTCTGGTGTGAATTCTCGGGGCATGGGTGTTCGCGTTGCACCATCATCCGATTATATATAGTCTAAATTTGAAACTAAATCATTGAAAAATATATGAAATAATCGTTAATGCGGCATCGTGACGCTGACGATTGCTTTACCATGTTTTTTGGCGTCCGGCGCGGATATTTCTGCTATCAGAACCGCACACCACCAGCGCATTACCCGATAAAACCATGACAAAACTGCGTTTTCCCCTGCGTCTCGGCTCGCGCCACAGCCAACTGGCCTTGCGCCAGGCTGAACTGGTGCGCGCTGCGCTCTTGCTGGCAGACAAGTCTTTGACCGGCGATCACATCGCCATCGTGCCAATGTCCAGCGCTGGCGATTGGCGGCCGGAGCAAGGCGAGCGAAATTTCACCGCGCTCGGCGGCACCAAGGGACTCTTCGCCAAGGAGCTGGAAGCGGCGTTGCTGGAAGGGCGCATTGATCTCGCCGTGCATAGCGCGAAGGATTTGGAAACCGTGCTGGCGCCCGGTCTGCAACTCACGGCGTTCATGCCGCGCGCCGATGCACGGGACGCGCTGGTGGCCGTGGCGGCGCGGCAGCTGCCGGATTTGCCGGCCGGCGCCAAAATCGGCACGTCTAGTTTACGCCGCGCCGCGCAACTCTTGCATCTGCGCCCCGATCTCACCATCAGCCCGCTGCGCGGCAATGTGGATACGCGGCTGCGTAAATTGCAAGACGGGCAAGTGGATGCCACGATTCTGGCGTTCTGCGGGTTGCAGCGCCTGAACATCTCCGGCGATCATATCCAGCCGCTGCCGGCCGATATGATGCTGCCGGCGGTAGCGCAAGGCGCGCTGGCGGTGGAAACCCGCAGCGCCGATACCGCGCTCAATCAGCTGCTTCAGGCCATCAACTGCCCGCAAACTCACGCCTGCGTGACATTGGAGCGGTTGTTTCTGCATCATCTCAACGGCTCCTGCCGTACGCCGGTCGCGGCGCTGGCCGTGCAACGCAGCCCCGGCCTGTTTGATTTCAGCGCGCTGGTGGCGCTGCCCAACGGCCAGAATCTGCAGCGCCGGAAATTAACGCTGACGGAAGCCACCGCAGCGGCGCAAATCGCCGCGCTGGCGCAAGAATGGCGGGCGGTCTTGCCGCCCGAATTATTGACCTGATGCCCGGCCAGGTGCTGATCACGCGCCCGCTGGCCGCAGCCCGTGCCTGGCGCACTGCCCTGGCCTTGCGCGGCATCGGCAGCCTGATCGAACCGCTGCTGCAGTATCATGCCGTGCCGAGCCGCTTGCCGGCCGCGTCGTATCAAGCCGTGCTGTTCACCAGCGCCGCCGGCGTGGACTATCTGCCTTATGATGCATTGCCGGCCGGCTGGGCTGACTGGCCATGCTATTGCGTCGGCGCGGCGACGGCGCAGGCGGCGCGGCGGCAAGGCTGGCGTCAGACCGCTACGCACGGCCACAATGCCGTCGAACTAGCGACTTGGGTGATGCAGGCAACCACGCCGCAACGCGGCGCGCTGCTTTGGCCCTGCGGTGTTGACCGCAAAGCCGAGCCGCAAGCCAGCCTGCAGGCGCAGGGTTTTACGGTAGCACCCTGGGTCGTCTATCAGGCGCAGGCAACGACGCAATTGCCCCCCGCCACACTGAGCGCTTTGCGCCAGGGACAGATAGCCGTGGTAATGTTCACCTCGGAGCGCAGCGCGCAGATTTTCACCCAGCTAGCGCAACAAGCCGGAGTGCAGTCCGAATGCGCCGGTGTGACAGCCTTGTGTATCAGCGCCGATGTAGCGACCGCCGCGTCCAGCCTGTCCTGGCAGGCGGTGTTGACAGCGCCTGTGCCGCAGGAAGACGCGATGCTAGGCGGCTTGCAAAATCTCCTGCGGCGTTGGACAATGCCCGCTTGCGCCGCAGAACCCTTGCTCAACGAGGCTTGACGTGACGGACAACACAATTTCCACGCCGCCGACCGGCGATGACGACACCGCAGGCAAGGCCACGCCGCCGCAGATCGCTGCCACAACGGTCAGCGATGGTTTGGCGCGTGGCCTTTCGGTGCTGGCGCTGGTCGCGGCCTTGGGCGGCACCGGCTATCTCTATCAGCAACGGCCAGTGGCCGTGACACCGCCGCCAGGCGTGACGCCGGAAGAGTTGGCGCAAGTGCGGCAGGAAGTCAGTGGCCTGGCAGAGAAATTGGCGCAACTGGCGGCCGCGCCGCAGCCGACCGTCACCACCATGCCGGCGCCGGTACCGAGCGCGGACACCTCGCATCTCGCCAGCAAGGCGCAATTGCAGACCGCGCTGGACGACGTGACGGCGCTGCGCGCCAAGCTGGCAAACCTGCAGGAAGGCATCACCCAAGCCGAGGCCATGAAGCAGGAACTGGCGCAGATGAAGAACGATCTGGCCGTCGCCAACACCGCCATCAGTGGAATGCGCGGCCATGTGCAGCAGATGACGGATAATACGCAGCAGGCGGCGGCAGCGGAAGCCGCGTCGCGTGCGCGCATTCTGGCTTATATGCAGCTGCGGAGCGCGGCCGCGGCGGCGGCGCCGTTTGAAAATGAATTGGCCTCGCTCTGCGCGCTCACCAAAACCATGCCGGCGCTTGCCGCCGAATGCGTGAAGCTGGAGCGCGCCGCCGCCGGCGGCGCCGCCACCTTGCCGATGCTGCAAGGCCGCTTCGCCGTCATGGCGCCGCCGGCCGAGCGCGCCGTGGCGCTGGCTGAAGCCAAAGATTGGAAAGACCGGCTGAAAGTGAGCCTGGATGAAGTGGTGCGGATTCGCAAAATCGGCGACGCCGGCGACACCGAAATGCCGAAGCTGATGCATGAGGCCAGCGCCGCCCTGCAGCGCGGCAATGTGGCGGCCGCGCTCGCCAAAGTGCAGGCCATGCCGCCCTTGGCGCAGCAGGCGCTGCAGGAATGGGTGGGCGACGCCCAATTGCGGCTGGATGTGGATGCCGCCTTGGTGCGTATCGGCACCGCGCTGGGGCAGGAAGCGCCGCCTGCGGAGAAAAATCCTGAGCCAGTGGGCGAGCCGCCCGCCGCTCCTGACAAAGGCGCGCCGCCGTGATCAAGCTGGTCTGGTATATCATCAAAATCGGCGTCATCATCGCTCTGGCCGTCTGGCTGGCGGACGAGCCAGGCAAGGTCAGCCTAGTCTGGCAGGGCTATAGCGTCGAGACTTCGGCGGCTGTGCTGGTCGTCGCGGTGTTTCTGCTGGTCGCCGCCTGCCTGCTGGCCTATCGGCTGGTGCGGCTGCTGCGCTATGGCCCGCGCGGCATCAAGATTCGCCGCCGCCTGCACCAGCAGCAGCAAGGGCTGGAGCGATTGGGGCAGGGCTATGCCGCTTTGGCGGCGGGCGATGCCGCCGCGGCCGGCAAGGCGGCGCTGGCAGCGCGCAAGCAGCTCGGCGGCAATCATGTGTTGACGCAGTGGCTGCAGGCGCAGGCCGCGCAATTGGCCGGCGACCAGGCCACCGCGACCACGATCTTCACGCAACTCGCGCAAGACAAAGCCCATGCGGCGCTGGGCTATCGCGGTCTCATCGGCACGGCTTTGCGCCAGAACAATAACGCGCAAGCCGCCGTGCTGCTGGAAGATTTGGCCAAGGCGCAGCCCAAGGCGCCGTGGCTGGATGTGGCGCGCTATGAAGTGGCCTCGCGGCAAGGCGATTGGGGACGCGCTGCGCAGGCTTTGCGCCGCGCCGGCGCGCAGAAATTGCTGGAGGTCGCGGATGCCGGCACGCGTGAAGCGGCGCTGCTGCTGGCCGAGGCGCGCACCGCCGTGGCGCAGCAGGAAATGCCACGCGCCCTGCAGCTGGCCGAACAGGCGCAAGGCAAAGCGCCGGACTGGCTGCCCGCACGCATTGAACTGGTGCGGACATTACTGGCTGCTGGCTATATCAAACCGGCGTTGAAGCGCGTGGAGAAATTATGGGACGTCACGCCGCACCCCGAACTCGGCGCGCTCTATCTGCGGGCGTTGGGTGAAGAAGCGCCGCTCAAACTCTTCAAGCGTGTGGAGCAGCTGACCCGCAACACGCTGCAGCATCCGGCCAGCCTGCTGTTGCTGGCGCGCACCGCCACGGCCGCCGGCCTGTGGGGAGAAGCGACGCGGCATCTACAACGCGCCATCACCTTGGCGCCGACACGGCAGATGCAGGTGCTGGCGGCTGAATTGGCAGAAAAAGAAAATCGCCCGCCCAATCTGGTGCGCGACGCGTTACGCGCCGCCGCGCAGGCGCCGGCTGATCCGGCTTGGCGCTGCCAAAGCTGCGGCCATGAGACGGCGCAGTGGGAGATCAATTGCCCCGCTTGCGGCGCGCAGCACAGCATCCTCTGGCATGACGCCCATGCCGCGCCGCGCCTGGAGGCCAGCCCGCAGGCCAAGCCGGCATGAAGCGCGCCGTGGCGATTTTCGATTTCGACGGCACTTTGGTGCAGGGCGATTCATTGCCGACCTTTGTCAGCTGCTGTGTCGGCTGGCCGGGCACTGTGCTGGCCGCCTTGATTGCTTTTGCTTGTTCTCTTGGCGCGGCCGATCGGCGCACGGCTTTCAAGACGCTGTGGCTGAAGCTGACTTTGCGCGGCTTCGTGGTGGAACGCTTGCCGGCGGTGCTCGAGCGGCTGGAACAGCGGCTGGTGTGGATTGCACAAAACCAGGCGCGGCTGCAATGGCACAAGCAGCGCGGCGACATCATCGTCATCGCCTCCGGCGGGCTGGATGTGTATCTGCCGCACATCCTGCGCGCTTACGCGCCCGATTTTTATCTATGCACCGCGTTGGAGCAGGCAGAGGGCCGGCTCACCGGCGTGATGCTAGGCGGCAACTGCGTGCGCGAAGAAAAAGCGCGCCGCGTGCAGGAACTACTGCAAAGCCTCGGCGCGCACGGCGAAGTCTGGGCTTACGGCAACTTGCCGCACGACCTCCCCATGCTGCGCTTGGCGACGCATCAGGTGATTGTTTAGAACCAGTCGGCTCCCCTACCAACCATTCGACAGGCTTTATTTGCTTCGGGGCGTGTGCTATCAGCGCGTCATGAGCGAGCAGCAGCAACCCGAGACCGAACGGCAGAAATTATGGCGAGAATTCCGCGAGACGGCGTGGGATTTGACGCGCGATGTTGCCAGCCTGACGGTGCGGGTGCCGCGGCAATATTACGACCATGTCCGGCAAGGGTTTGGCGGCAGTGAGCCGCCGATTTCACCGCTGCGCGCCGCTTTGGAAGTGGCTAAAATAGAGCTGGCGAAAAGCGCTGGCGGCACGGTGGCCTTTGCCATTTCGCCGCTGGCCGGCGTGGCCGGGATGTTAGCGGCCAATGTGGTTACCAATATCGCGGCGGCCAAGATTTTCTGGCTCAATAAGCATGAGCCGATTTTGCCCAATCATGACGCCAGGCAGCGCGCCCGCGCGGCCGAATATGGTCAGAACTGACAATTCGGCGTTAATTTACTGACAATCCCTTAACCTTTCTTGGTCATACTTTAACGATGGCCAGGGATGGGTTTGCGCCGTCGGCGCCGCATTTCCAACAGGATATTCAACGGCTCAACCAATGTGCGGAACAGGCCGGGTTGTTTGCCACCGTCTGGCTGGGGCGGATGATGCTAAGCAGCTGGTTGCCCGACCATGCCAAGGAAGCCTATATCGCGACACTGGCACATAATTATCGGTCACCGTGCGCCGCGCTAGGCCAGCAGATCAAACGGCTGGCGTGGCGATTGGACGCGCAATACTCCACGACGGCGCGGCCACTGCATGTGCAACAATGGGTGCAGGAGACCGTCACACTGAACGCGCTGCCGGTCTTGCCCAGCATCGCGGCGGAGCGGCGCTGCATGCGTTTTCTGGCGCTGCGCGATTTGCAGGAATTCATCGGCGCCTTCGCGGCGGACGCGCAGCAGCGTCGGACATTGCGTCCCTGGGTGCAGAGCGCCTTGCGTCAGGCCATGGCGCAAAACCAGCTGGAAAATGCCTGGAACAACAGCATCACCCTTTGGGATGACGCGCAGCCGCCACGACCGCGCACGGTGGTGCGTGCCGCGCTGCAACCGGGGTTGTGGCGGGAGAGTGGCACAGTGACGACGTGGCATTGAGTTGAGCGACGCGTCTGCGTCATCCATTTAAACGGATGCGCGGCATTTACTGTTTTTCTAGCCATGTAACGCGAACGCTTTTCAATTTTTGGCCATCATAAACAGAGACTCTGCCATGGACTCTAAACGATCTATCCGTGCTGTTGTGCCCGACGCTCATCCGTCCATACCCAGCGCTTACCCATTCAACGTAGTATTGAGCGCGTTGATGCTCTGATGCGTCATTGCCGGCATTCGCTGTCTTGGCTAAAGCCAGGGCCTGGGCATGATACTTGCCACTCAACGTATCACTTACTACCGGCAAAAAACTAAAAAGCACAACACCGAACGCGGCGTACAGCATGGGAAGATGGCTAGATAATTGCCAATCTTTTCCTATGGCGTGTTTATACTCAGGCAGGCAGCGCACGACATCGCTGGCAATATTTGATTTACAAACTAGAAAAAGAATTATTGAAAAATATGCGGTTAAGGATAAACCTAATTCGTACCAGATGAAATATAGCGGTTGCACCCTCAGGCGAAGGTATGTGAGTTCGAGTGGCGCTAGGAAATTAGTCAGCGCAATGGTGTTTTGTCCTAATAGGCCTAACGTGGCTATCAGCATTAAGCCGTACAGTTCGTTGGCTTTGCCTTGGTGCATGCCGGAAAATATAATCAGAGATAGAATGAAGCTGTATGGCAGTGCTTCCCGATGTCCGCTTGCAAGCACTATGAACCATACAACAATATCAAACGCTCCAAACCAGAAAACGAAAAGCCGTAACTGTCGGAGACTCGTTTGCGTCTCTGGAGATAACGGCGGAATATTTTCTGGCGTAGTAAGAATTCCTTTTATTTTTTTCACTTACAGCCTCTTGACATGAATGGTGGTGCTCTCTCCTCTGTTAGAATATCTTTGATGGAGTGGATATGCCTTTGTTCATTGCTATATTCATAATCTCGCTTGTGCGGCTTGGCGTAGCGTGGCGATTACTCTGGGCACGCGAGAGGGTTCGGGTGTTGTGGTGTTCTGCAGCGCCTTAGTCACAAAGGCCGAAACCTCCGCATAGCCAGACTGCTGGCGATGACGGAAGAGGGCAGATTGCAGGCGTTCGGGTGGTTGCAGCAAATGGTCATCGCGGTGGTCAAGGGCAAAATCGCCGTGGCCGCGCTGGCCGTCGCGCAGTAAGGCCGGTGCGCCGCGGATGCGGTGTTGTGCGGCCGATGCGTCATACGTGGCGACGATATGTGCTGCGACTTCGCGGCCGGCGGCGGAGAAAACGGGGAGGTTGGTCGTCGCGTGATTCATGGCCGTTCAGGCGGGCACGGCGGCCGGCTGGCGCCGCTGCACGGAAGCCGCAAGACCGGCGATGACGGCGTTGGTGCGCATGGCGCTCAGCTCATGCTCGCCGGGGGAGTTTTGCGCGCTCGTGACGTAGGCGGCAACCTCACGGTAGCCGGGCCTGCTCTTCTCCTGATCAAGAGCCGCCGACATACGCTCGAAGTGCGAAGGTTCCGGCGGTGGCGTTGCTGTTGTGCGCGTGATCAGGTGCAGATGCGGCGGCGTCGACGCGGCTGGGCTGGCCACCGCGCGCAACACGCGTTCGGCCACGGCCTGCGCCGCAGCCGAAAATTCCGCTTCTGGCATCACAAAACTGACGCTGCTCATCCTAGTTCCCGCTAGCTTGTCGCAAAGGACAACATTACGTCCTGGGGGATGGGCGCGTCTATATGAAAGCACTTAGACTGAAAAGGGTGGCCTTGACGTAAATTGTGCTGCTTTCTCAAGTACATGCGCGGCGGTGAGGAGGGTTTCCTCTGCGAAGTGGTTGGCGATGAGCTGCAGGCCAAGGGGCAGGCCTTGGCTGTCCAGGCCGGCGGGAATCGACATTGCGGGGACGCCGGCCAGGTTGATCGGCACGGTGAAGACGTCGTTGAGATACATCTGCACCGGGTCATCCTGCTTGGCGCCGATGGCGAAGGCGCCGCTGGGCGCCGTGGGAGTGAGGATGACATCGCATTGCTTGAAGGCCTGGGTGAAGTCATCGGCGATGCGGGCGCGCACTTTCTGCGCCTTCAAATAATAGGCGTCGTAATAGCCGGCGGAGAGCACATAGGTGCCAATGAGGATGCGGCGCCGCACTTCCTTGCCGAAGCCGGCGCCGCGCGTGTTTTCATACATCTCGTTCAGCGACGCGCCGGGCACGCGCAGCCCGAAGCGCAGCCCGTCATAGCGCGCGAGGTTGGAGGAGGCTTCGGCGGGCGCGACGATGTAATAAGCGGGCAGGGAATATTTGGTGTGCGGCAGGCTGATGGGAACGATGGTGGCGCCCGCGTCCTTGAACCATTGCGCGCCACGTTCCCACAACGCGTCAATCTCAGCCGGCATCCCATCCATGCGGTATTCCTTGGGAATGCCGATGCGGAGGCCTTTGACCGACTTGTCGAGGGCGGCGGTATAGTCCGGCACCGGTCGGTCAACGGAGGTGGAGTCTTTGTCGTCATAGCCGGCCATGACGCGCAGCATGAGCGCGGCGTCGGCGACATCGCGAGTCATGGGGCCGGCCTGGTCGAGCGAGGAGGCATAAGCGATGATGCCCCAGCGGGAGCAGCGGCCATAGGTCGGTTTCAGGCCGACGGTGCCGGTGACAGCGGCAGGTTGGCGGATGG
>CAZBSB010000034.1:0-14631 GCA_964494535.1 uncultured Rhodospirillales bacterium | reverse complement strand
ATCGAGCGGCACTTCATCGCGCCGTCCTATCATGATGCCAAAGGCAACGATGCCTATGCGCTGGAAGTGCTGGAGCAAATCCTGGGCGGCGGCACCGTCGGCCGGCTTTACCAAACGCTGGTGGTGGAGCGCAAGGTCGCCACGGAAACCAGCGTCGGATATGATGCGCTGTCGCGCGATTTGGGTAGTTTCAGTATCGGTCTGGCGTTGCCGCCCGCCGGCAATACAGCGAAAGCGGAAGCCGCGCTTGATGCGCTGCTGCGGAAGACAGCGCGGGAAGGCGTGACGCAGGCGGAGGTTGATCTCGCCATCAAGCGACTGCGCGAGCAGGCGATTTTCACCCGCGACCATCTGATGACCGCCGGCTACGCCTTCGGCCAGAAATGGGCGAGCGGCCGCACGGTAACGGATGTGGAGGAGTGGCCGGAGCGCATCGGCGCCGTGACGCGCGATGATGTCAACCGCGTCGCCAAGGCTTTGTTCAGCCAGCGCCGCTACATGACCGGGTTGCTGCTGCCGGACAAGAAACGCAAAGGCAGGTCGAGCGCTGCGGTGCGCGCCGCCAGGCTGCCGACGGGAGATATACGCTGATGCTGCGCCATCTTCTCGGATGCTTGGTTTTCATGCTGTGGCTGGCGCTGCCGGTCTGGGCGGCGCTGCCGGTGCAGGAAGTCACCAGCCCGCTGGGCATCAAGGCCTGGCTGGTGGAAGACCACAACACGCCCGTGATCTCGCTGCAATTCGCGTTTCGCGGCGGCGTAGAGCAAGACCCGGCTGAGCAGCAGGGGCTGAGCGCGCTAATGGCCGATTTGCTAACCGAAGGCGCGGGCGAGTTGGACGCCAAAGCCTATCAACAGACGCTGGCGGAACATGGCATTCGCTTTGGTTTGGAAGCATCACGCGACGCTATCAACGGTTCGCTCTATGTGCTGACGGCGGAACTGCCCAAGGCGGCGGAGATGGCGCGGCTGGCGCTGACCGTGCCGCGCTTTGACGCCGCGGCCATCGCGCGCCTCAAGCAGCGGCAGCAGGGCGCCATCACGGCGCGGTTGGCCGACCCGGAATGGCAGGCGCGGCGCGCGCTCTTCGCCCATATTTATCCCAATCATCCCTATGCCTATCGGTCGCTCGGCACGGCGGCGAGCGTGAACGCCATCACGCGTGAGGCGCTGGCAGCAGCGGCCAAGACGCGCCTGGCGCGCGGCAATCTGCTGGTTGCCGCCGTGGGCGACATCACGCCAGCAGCGCTGGAAAAATTATTGGACGAGATATTCGGCGCCTTGCCGGAGAAAGCCAGCTTGAGCGCGGTGGCGGACATCGCGGCGCCAGAGGTTGGCAAAACGCTGCTGCTGCCGCAGGAAGGCGGGCAGGCGCTACTGATGTTCGTGGCGCCGGGCATCCGCCGCGACGACCCGGATTGGCACGCGGCGCAGCTGGTGAATTACATTCTGGGTGGCGGCGGCTTTGAATCACGGCTGATGAACGAGGTGCGCGACAAGCGCGGCCTGACTTATGGCATCGGCACGTCGCTGAGCGCCACGGAACATTCTGGCCTCATCATGGGCAATGCCCGCACTGCAAATGCCAAGGCCGGCGAGGCCTGGAAAGTGACGCGCGATGAATGGCGCAAAGTGTATGACAACGGCGTGACGGACACCGAGTTGCAATCGGCGCGTGATTACATCATCGGGTCGTTAGCCACGGGTTTCACCTCGTCCGGCGCGATTGCCGGGATGCTGCTGAGCCTGCAGGAAGACCGACTGCCGATGGATTATCTCGATGAGCGGGAAGGCTTGTTTCGTGCCGTGACATTGGCGGATGCGGCACGGGTGGCCAAGCGCCTGTTGAATCCTGAGCGTTTGACTCTGGTGGTCACCGGCCAGCCGGAAGGCATTAAACCCGACATTAAGGACGCTTTCGTGCATGACTAAGCTGACGCAATCTCCTGCCTGGCGTGCCTTGCAAACCCATGCCGAGCGGTTGCATGGCACCACGCTCACAGATTTGTTCGTGGCCGACGCACGGCGTTTCGAACGCTTCCAGGCGCGGGTGCCCGGGCTGCTGCTGGATTATTCCAAACAGAATATTGATGATGCGGCGTTGGCAGGCCTGTTGGCGCTGACGCAGGCGCAAGACGTGGCCGGTTGGCGTGCGCGGATGTTCGCCGGCGAGGCTATCAACCACACCGAAAAGCGCGCCGTGCTGCACACCGCGCTGCGGCGCGGCGGCGGCGCGCCCGTGATGGTGGATGGGCGCGATGTCTTGCCGGATGTGCAGGCCGTGCTGCAGCGCATGGCCGCGACGGTGCAAGCGGTTCGCTCCGGCTCCTGGCTGGGCGCGAAAGGTGAGCGCATTACGGATATCGTGAATATCGGCATCGGCGGCTCGGATTTCGGGCCACGCATGGTGGTAGCGGCGCTGGAGGATTATCGCGCTGTGCCGCGCGCGCATTTCGTGGCCAACGTGGACGCCGACGAGTTGCAGCGCGTGTTCGCCCGCTGCAATCCGGCGCAGACTTTGTTCGTCATCGCCTCCAAAACTTTCACGACGCAGGAGACGATGCTGAACGCCAATACGGCGCGGCGCTGGCTGGTGGAGCAGTTGGGCGAGTCGGCGCTGCCGCGCCATCTGCTAGCGGTTTCCACCAATCTGAAAGCCACGGCGGCGTTCGGCGTGCCGGACGCGAATGTGTTCGGCTTCTGGGATTGGGTAGGCGGGCGCTATAGTCTGTGGTCGGCCGTCGGTCTTTCCATCGCGCTGGCGCTGGGCATGGAGCAGTTCGATGCGTTGCGGGCGGGCGCTGCCGCGCTGGACAAGCATTTCCAGGAAGCGCCGCCGGAGCGCAACTTGCCCATGCTGCTGGGGCTGATCGGCATCTGGAACCGCAATTTCCGCAACTGTCCGGTGCTTGCCGTGCTGCCATATGCCGAGCGGCTCCGGCTGTTCCCCACTTTCCTGCAGCAGCTGGAGATGGAGAGCAACGGCAAGTCGGTCAACCGCGCCGGCGAGCCGCTGGATTATGCCACCAGCCCCGTGCTGTTCGGCAGCGCCGGCACAGTGGGGCAGCACAGCTATTATCAAATGCTGCACCAAGGCACGGACTGCGTGCCGGCCGATTTCATCGGTGTTGTCAAAAATGATTTTGATGATCCAACGCATGAAGCTGTGCTGCACGCGCATCTGCTAGCGCAGCCGGAAGCACTACTGCGCGGGCGCGATGCCGCTAGCCTGGCGGCCGTCACATCCGACCGTGCCGTGGTGCCGCATCGCGTGGCGCCCGGCAACCGCTGCAGCAGCATGATTTTGCTCGACAAGCTGGACGCTTATCATCTCGGGCTGCTGACGGCTTTGTATGAGCACAAAGTTTTCGTGCAAAGCGTGGTGTGGGACATCAACGCCTTTGACCAATGGGGCGTGGAATTGGGCAAGCAACTGGCCGGCAGCCTGTATGACGATCTGCGCGCTAGCGGCGCGCCGCAGGCGCGTGATGCTTCCACCAACGGGTTGCTGGCGCTGCTGCGGCCAAAAACGCAATGAGCAAGATTCGCCTGCTGCCGGAGAATTTGGTCAACCAGATTGCGGCGGGCGAGGTCATCGAGCGGCCGGCGGCAGTTGTCAAAGAACTTGTCGAAAATGCACTGGATGCCGGCGCCACGGAAATTGCCGTCACGCTGCGGGAAGGCGGGCAATCGCTCATTACCGTGGCGGATAATGGCCGCGGCATGACGCCGGATGAATTGCCGCTGGCGCTGCAGCGCCACGCCACCTCTAAATTGCCGGATAATGATTTGATGGCTATTCGCAGCCTGGGTTTTCGCGGCGAGGCGTTGCCGTCCATCGGCGCGGTGGCGCGCCTCAGCATCAGTTCGCGGCCGGCGCAGGCGTCGGAAGGCGCGCGCATCACGGTGGAAGGCGGCGTCCTGCAGCCGGTGCAACCGGCGGCCATGGCGCCGGGCACGCGGGTGGAAGTGCGGGATTTGTTTTATGCCACGCCGGCGCGGTTGAAATTTTTAAAAACGCCGCGCGCGGAAGGCGACCAGGCGCGGGAAACGCTGGAGCGGCTGGCGCTGAGCCGGCCGGACGTGCAATTCACTTTGACTGAAGAAGGGCGCCGCCCGCTGCGGCTGGATGCCGAAGCCGGCGTGCCGGATGCCGTGTTGCAGCGCCGGCTGGCGGCGGTGCTGGGCGAGGATTTCATGGCCAGCGCCGTGCCGGCGACGCTGGAGCGCGGCGGCAAAAGCATCAGCGGCTATATCGGCCTGCCGACCTTCAACCGGCCGACCACAGCCATGCAATATCTGTTCGTCAATGGCCGGCCGGTGCGCGACCGGCTGCTGCTTGCGGCGCTGCGCGGCGGCTATGGAGACTTGCTGCCCTCCGGCCGTCACGCCGCGTTGGCGCTGTTCATCACGCTGCCGCAGGCGGAGGTGGATGTGAATGTGCATCCGGCCAAAGCCGAAGTGCGTTTCCGCGATGCCGCCGCCATGCGCGGCCTGGTGGTGGCGGCCATTCGCCAGACGCTGCAGACCGGCGGACATTATGCCGCGCCTGCGCTGGCGCAACACGCGCTGGCGGCGTTTGACACCGGTGCCGGTTATGCGCGGGCAGCTGGAATGCAAGAGCATATGCCGTCAGCGCCTGGCGGGTATCGGCCGGTGTATGGCGCGGGGCAAGCGAGTTTGGCGCAGCACGGCTTTGTGGCCATGCCCGGCGCGCGCGCCGCGCCGCCGCCCGCGAACATGGCAGACGCGCAGCATTATCGGCTGGGCGCCGCGCTGGCGCAGGTGCATGGCAATTATATCGTGGCGCAAACCGCCGATGGTCTGGTGTTGGTTGACCAGCACGCCGCGCATGAGCGCATTGTTTATGAACGCATGAAAGCGGCGCTGAATTTAAGCGGGGAGACCGCTCGCCCTATCGAGCGGCAAATTCTCCTGCTGCCAGAAATTGTTGAACTCGGCGAAGTCGCGGCTGAGCGCCTGCTGGCGCAGGCCGCAGATTTCGCGGCGCTTGGGCTGGCGTTGGAGCCGTTCGGCGCCGGCACGGTGCTGGTGCGCGAAGTGCCGGGATTGTTGGGACAGCCGGATATCGCGGCGTTGGTGCGCGACCTGGCGGAGGATTTGGCCGCACATGAGCAAAGCCGCGGCCTGCGCGACCGGCTCGAGCATATCTGCGCCACCATGGCCTGTCACGGCTCCGTGCGCTCGGGTCGGGCGCTGAACGTCGCGGAGATGAACGCGCTGCTGCGCCAGATGGAGCAAACGCCCAACAGCGGCCAATGCAACCACGGCCGCCCGACCTATATCACGCTGCAATTAGCCGATTTGGAAAAGCTGTTCGAGCGGCGTTGACTTATCTGGTTTCACGCTGCAGTTGCGCGAAGACGCGGCGCAGCCGGCGGCGGAAGGCGGCGGTCTGCCCCAACTGGATTTCCAACTCCAGCAGCCGGCACAAAGTGATGAAATCAACAGGCGGGTGGCGCGGATGGCTGCGGTATAGCTGGGGCTTGCGACGGGCAGACGGCAGCATGATTTTCCCGGGCGGTGTGGCCGCGGCGCGGCGCTGCCTTATAAGTAGTATAGGAAACATCCCAAGACAATAGGAAATATCCCTCATTCACGTTTTGCACTAGCGAGTCAGCGGCGGCGTGATTTGCTGTTGCAGGTGCAGACGTGCCGCCGGCAGTTCGGCGCGGCGCAGATCATCGAGCGATTGCGCGGCATATTCCTGCAGCAAATCCGCCTCGATGGCCGCTGGCGTGGTTTGGTGTTGTTTGGCGACATAATGAATAAGGGCAATTAGTTCGGTTTTTTCGTAGCGATTGAGCGGACGAATTTGCTCCGCGACCTGCTGCGTGACGCCCGCCGTGCCGGCCATGCTGAGCAGAGCCGTCAATACCAGGGATTTCAAACTGTAGTGGCGCGAGGTTGGGGCGGAGGGTGGTTCCTGCAGGATGGCGTGCGCCAGAGAAACGATTTTCGCGCTTCTGTCCTCAATATCCATGCCCGCGCCTTATCAATGCAGTCAATATGCCAACCAATAATGGCGCAACGTTAGCACAGGCGAGGGAAAAAATAAAACAAAATCCAGGGTTGTGTTATGGTTAGTGGCCGGTTTCAGGCACGTTTTGTCTGCTTTTGCGCGGGCGTGGCCAGTTGCAGCATGGCGTAGGAGACGAGGGCGCGCGCCTGGCTGTCCAGGTTCTGGCTGCTGGCCAGCGCGGCGTCGCTGACGATGATCTGGCGATACAAGGTCGTCGTCATGCTGGCCAGTTCCTTGGCCGTCAATTTGCGGCGCATGGACTCTGCCGTCTCCTGCAAGCGGGCGATGATTTCGGTCAACAGTTCCAGCTGGTCAGGTTCGGCGATGTTGCCGTTGCGCAGTTCGCGGCGCGTCACGGCATCGCCCATCAGATAGGCGGGCGTGGTGTCCAGCACTTTGGCGATGGCTTGCAGCGTGTCATAACGCGGGTTGCGGGCGCGGCCAGAAAGCATGTCGCGCACGGCAGTGGGGTTAAGCCCGGCTTGCAGCGACAATTGACGCGGACTAATGTCTTGCTGCGCCATCAGTTCAAGCAGATTTTGCAGCCAACTCGGTTGCTTTTGTGCGGGTTTGCGTCCGGTCATTAATTGGGTTTAGGCCAGCCTCCGACGGGAATCAAGGGAAATATCCTTAAGCGGCGGGAGGTAACATATTGCCGCTTTTCTGCGTGGTTGCATAAGGCGACCAGCCTTTGCGCGTGAAGAAAATTTGCGTGCCGCTGAACACCATGGCGGCGACGGCGAAGCCGGCCAAGGTGTCGCCAACATAATGCGCCGTGACGACGATGCGCGAGGCGGCGATGATGCCGGCGAACAGCAATAAGGGCAGGCGCCAGCGCGGATATAAGACGGCGAGCGCCAAGGCCAATGACAGCGCCGTCGCGGAATGGCCGGAGGGCAACGACCACCAGCGCGAAGCGAAGCTGAAGGGCGTGAAGTCGTTAAAGAGGCCGCTTTCCAGCAGCAGCACCGGGCGCGGGCGGCCGATGATGATTTTCAAGGCGTTGACCGTCAGGCCGGAGGCGGCAATGTTGGCAAACAAAAATCCCGCACTCTGCCAGCGCGGCAGCCACAGTGGCCGCAGTGTCGGGCGGTAGCGCAGCAGGATGCCAAGACCAAGCAGAAACAAGCCCAGCGGCCAGAGATACCATTTGCTCTCGCCAAATTCGGTAACGGTTTTGAAAAAGTCGATGATGGCGGGCTGGCTGGTTTTCATGGCGCCGAAAGCCAAGGCGACATCGCGGTCAAAACCGATGATCGCCACCGTGATAGCGGCGGCCAGCACCGCATAGCCAACCAGCGCGCGCGTCAAGGCGACGCCGGCGCGGCGGCGATGCCCAACCGCAGCGGCTCGGGTCGGCGCGTCCAGAAATCCTCAAGCATCGTCAAATCCAGGGGCGGGGGCGATACGGGCTGACGGTAGAAATGATGCTTCTGCCAGCCGCCGCCATTGTAATGAAAGCCGCTGACGCTGCCAATCCATTCAAACCGGCCGCCATTCACGGCGAGTGCTGCCAGAAAGGCTTGTTCCTTCTCGCCATCGCGCACGCTGACCACCGTGCAGGCATCCACCATCAACCAATAGGCGGCGCGGGCGGGATTGTTGGCGAAGTAAGTGTTGGTGCCGCTGAGGAATGTCAGGCTCGGCTCGTTGTAACCTTCCGTGACCAGGCGGGAGGTCAGCGGGCAGGGGCGGTGTTCAAGGTAAAAATCGGCCAGGTTCGGGCTGAGCCAATGGCTGCGCGTGGCCGGCAGCACCAGACCGAAGACGCTGATGAAGAGACAGGCGGCGGCGCCAAGTCCGAACAAAGCGGCGCGTTGCGGCGCCGCCCAAAAGGTGCGCGCCTGGTGCCAGGCCAGCACGAAGGCGCCGGCGCCGAGCAGGCAGCTTGCGAGAGAGAGTTCCGGCAACCATAAGGGCGCCGCCATCAAGCCTAGCGCGGCTATAATCAGCGCAGTGGCTTGCGCCGTGACACCGAAGCGCCACCAACGGCTCGGTGCGGGCAAGTCTGATTGTGTTATGGCGCTGGCCGCCAGCCAGGCCAGGGCGGGATAGACGGGCAGCACATAGTGCGGCAGTTTGGTGGCGATCAGTTCATAAAAAATCCAGAAGGGAATAATCCAGGCCAGAGCAAAGCGGTGCTGGCTTGCCGTGCGGTGACGCCAGCCATGGCGCAATCCGGCCAGAATTAGCACGGCTTGCGGCAAGAACCACGCGACCAGCAATAGGGTATGATAGCCCGGCGGCAGGAAGCCGCGATCTTGCCCCTGAAAAATTTTGCCGAGCAAATCATGGCCGGCGGATTCGCCCAAGAATTTGCCTTGGCTGGCCAAGCTAATCCAAATCACCCAGGGCAGTACGATGGAGGCGCACAGCGCCAGCCCTTGCACCCAGCGCAATTGCTTGAGCCAGGCTGCCTGGCGCCCGTCCGCCAGCCACAACGCCAGTATCGTGCATCCGCTTACCAGCGGCGCGATGGGGCCTTTGATGAGAATGCCGATGGCCTGCAGCAGCCAGAACAAAAAGGCTAAGCGGCGGCTGATGGTGCCGAGATAAGCCTGCGCCAAAATCAGCTGCGCGCCGGTGCTGCAGGCGAGCAAGGCCGCGTCGGTTTTGGCGATATGGCTTTCGAAGACAAGTTGGAAGCAGGAGGCGAAAATGACGGCGCTGAGCAGGCCGGTTGTGGCGCCGGATAGGCAGCTCACACCCCAGGCCAGGAGGCACAGCGTCAGAATACCAGCGAGAACGGAGGGCAGACGATAAGGCCAGATAACATCGTAAGGTGGTTTGCCCAGCAGCTGCGCGCTGGCGCTTTGCAGCCAGTAAATGCCAACGGGTTTTTTATAGCGCGTCTCGCGCATGAAGCGAATGTCGGCGTAATTGCCGGTTTCGATCATCTGCTTGCTGGCCTGGGTATAGCGCGGCTCGTCCCGATCCACGGGCGGCAGCGTGGAGAGGCCGGGCAGGAACAAGGCCAGCCCGAGCAGAATCAAGAGCAGGTAGGCGCGCCAGGTCAGGCGCTGCCCGTCAGGACTGCTGAGGCGAAAGGGCAGCGCGGCGGCGTTCACGATAAACCAGCTGGAGATTGCGGACATAAATCAAAAGGCCGGTGCCTTGACCGAAGATGAAGACCGGGTCTTCGCGGTGCAAAGCATAAACGAAGGTGGTGGCGCCGCCCAGGATGCTGAAATACCAGAAAGCGAGGGGGATGACGCTCTTGCCAGCTTTCTCGCTGGCGATCCATTGGTAGAGAAAGCGCATCATGAACAGGCCTTGGCCGCAAAAGCCGAAGACCACCCACCAATCCCAATGCGATTCCAGCCAGGTGACGATGTCGTGATAGAGCATGGTTATGTCCGTGCAAGTTTCTGTTTGGCTATAAGCGGGAATAAAAATGCTGTCCATGGCGAAAACGAGGGCGCGGTGGCTGGCCGACGGCGCGATTCAATGTTTGATATAATGTTACATCTCAGGCAAAGTGGTGGCATGATAAGTATTCCCGCTTCCGCTTGCGATGCTGGTGCCGGCCGGCGTGTCGCGCTGACCGCGCTGCTAGTGCTGGCGCTGCTGGCCATGGCGTGGCTGGCGGTGGCGTGACACATGTTGGAACTCTGCGACCTGTCCGCCGGTTATGACCGGCATCCCGCCGTGCATCATCTCTCGGCCAAATTCGCGCCCGGCAGCCTGACAGCCATCATCGGCCCCAATGGCAGCGGCAAAAGCACGCTGCTGAAAGCGATCATGGGCATGGTGCCGCTGATGTCCGGCCATATCCTGTGGGCGGCCGGCCTTGCGCCGCAGGATTGCGCCTATCTGCCGCAACAAAGCGAGATTGACCGTGACTTTCCGCTGCGGGTGCTTGACCTCGTGAATTTCGGCCATTGGCGCCGGCTGGGCAACTGGCGCAAACTTGATGCAAGCCACGCGGCGCAGAGCCAGGCGGCGCTAGCGCGGGTTGGGCTGGCGGCTTTTGCCGACCGGCCGATCGCCAGCCTTTCGGTCGGGCAGTTCCAGCGAGCGCTGTTCGCCCGGTTGATCGTGCAGGACACGCGCATGATTTTGCTCGACGAGCCGTTTGCGCCGATTGACAGCCGCACGGTGGCGGATTTGCTGCCTCTGTTGCAACAATGGCGCGAGGAGGGGCGCACCATCCTGCTGGTCATGCATGATCTGGGCATGGCGGAAGCCTATTGTCCTGAGGCGCTGCTGCTGGCGCGCGAGTTGGTGGCGGCTGGGCCGGTGCGCCAGGTGCTGCAGCCGGAACATCTGCAGCGTGCCAAGCTGCTGGCGGAAAGCTGGCAGAGCGACGCCGATTTATGTGAACGCGATCTGCCACCGCATGAGCATCCGCCGCACGATCATTCGCCGGGCGCGGCGGGGCAGGCGCATGAACATCACCAGCATCATCATGATGCAAAGCGTCCTGACGCATGATGTATGATTGGTTGATAGCCCCCTTCGCGGACTATGCCTTCATGCGGCGTGCTTTGGCCGCCGTGCTGGCGGTCGCCTGCGCCAGTGCGCCGATAGGCGTGTTCCTGGTGCTGCGACGCATGAGCCTGATGGCGGACGCCATGTCGCACGCCGTCATGCCCGGCGTGGCTGTGGCGTTTGTTTCCGTAGGGCTGTCATTGCCGCTGATGAGCCTGGGCGGGTTCTTCGCCGGCGCCGTGGTGGCGGCGACTGCCGGATTGCTGACGCGTGTTAGCGCCTTGCGCGAAGACGCTAGTTTTGCCGCGCTCTATCTCATCGCCTTAGCCTTCGGTGTGTTGCTGATTTCCTGGCATGGCAGCGCAGTGGATTTGACGCATTTGTTGTTCGGCTCTGTGCTGGCAGTGGATGAAGCAGGATTATGGCTGATTACCGGCATCAGCAGCGCTTCGCTGCTCATCGTTGCGGCGCTTTATCGGCCGCTGGCCATCGCCATGAGCGATCCGGTCTTCTTCGCCAGTCAGGGCGGGGCGCTGACGCTGATGCGCGTGGGCTATCTGCTGCTGGTCACGCTCAACCTTGTCGCCGGATTTCAGGTGCTGGGCACGCTAATGGCGGTGGGCATCATGCTCATTCCCGCCATCACGGCGCGCTTCTGGGTGCAGCAGCTGGACGGCATCATCGCGCTGGCAGCACTTCTGGCCATTGGCGCCGGCCTGTGCGGCCTGCTCATTTCCTATCATGCCAACGCGGCGCCGGGGCCGGCGATTATCCTTGTCGCCGGCGTGGTCTATCTGTTGTCGCTGATAACTGGGCGTTACGGCAGTTTACGGGCGCGATATTGGCCGCGCCGTCACCTTGCCCATTGACGCGCCGGTTTTCTGCCGCACGTTGGAAAATCCAGCCTGCTGCAGCGCCGCCAGTTTGCGTGCGTCCTGCCGCAGTTCCGGCGGCAAATCCTGCACCGGCACCGCCGCCAACTCTTGCGCCGCTTGCGCCAGCACGGGCGCGGCGTCGCTGGGCACGAGCATGGCGTCGCGCAGCAGACCGCAGAGCGTCATATAAGTGGTGGAGGAAAAAGGCATCGTCATCGCCGCCGCGCCGGTGACCGGCTGTTGTTGGTTCATCTCTCACATAAACATGAAACACTGAAAGCAAAAAACTTTTCTCGCAATTACACCGCAGTTGCAAAATTAGCGCATGATGATGCTCAGTAATTAAAGGCAATTAACTATGTGTGAACTAAATGCTTTCAGGGACTGAACGCATCAAGTGTAGTATATTCGTTGCGACTGCGACGCAGGGGGGTATACAAACCAGAGGAGTGAAATCAAAATCTTCTATCTCTACCCCATAGATCCAACTTATTCTGACGGCGTACAAGTCCTCAGAGACGCAGCGCACAGCCATGGCGACACCATACCGCACTCGCATCGTTGAGTACTGCCAGCGAAATGGCATTGCTGTGCCGTCGAACTTCGATGCACCAAAATCATCAGACAAGCTCGTGCTGGTAGATTTCTCCGCCAGCCCGCCGGAACTCCATCCGCGTTCAACCTACCTGAAGAAGGAGCTCATAAAGTGGGGTCTTGAGCTCATCTCACAGGGAAAGACCATCCGCTTCTATGACTTCAAGCGTCAGTGTGAATTTCTCTTAAATGACCATCGACAACTGGTTCGTGGAGAGTCGATCTCCGCCTTGAGCGCCGAGGAACTAAGGCAGTTCGCATGCAGGCAACGCAATTGACCAAATTGCCAAGTGATTGAGGAAACTGGTGCTGCTGAGAGGAAGCGGCTGCCACCTCTTGTACCGCCGTCTAGCTCAAGGTGCTAGGCGGTAGCGGCTTTCAGCTCGAGGGGGTCGGCGCCGTACTTGTTGGCACCCTTGGTGCCCTTAATGAATGCGAGAAGTAGGATGAGTATTAAGTGAATAATCGATAATGCCATTATCACGTAGCCGACCAAAGTGACATTTCCCAATTTGGCGAGCGGCCCCGTAATGGCTACGAACATTACAATACCGGCCAGGATGGGTGGCCAATTGACGTCCTTTAATCGCATGACCACAGCCGGAAGAAAGGTGAAGGCTAAGATAAGCGGGATTATATAGTGCCATAATGGAATCTGAGCCACTGCAGCAGCTTGCAGTTCATGAAGCCGTATCTGAGCTTCTTCAGTTGTAATCTCTTTGCGGGCTTGCTGTTGCGTGATGTCTATTGTCGCCTTCATCATCGTCGACATTCTAGATGCTGATTGGAACAACACTGACGAGAGCATGCTAAGTGCGAAATAACCCAAGAGAATCATGATAAATATCTTGCGATTCATTCGGTGCTTGGCCATGAAATAGTCCTTAAGCATCAGCATGAGGCTCACCCTTTTTACAAAGAAGAAACACGCGCAAAAAAATTGCTGTTAGCCATATAAAACATAGAAAAGACGTGGTGAAGAACCCTGTGGTCGAAAAGAGTCGATCAAGAAAGAATATATCCGTTTCGGAGCCTTCTGCATTAGGTGAAGTGGATCCAGAAAAACCTAGTCCATACATAAAGCCGAACACCGAAACCCAAAAAAATCGCCCATATAAAGGATTGTGAGGCAAAAAGGCGACACTTCGACGTCACGCATGCGCTGAAGATAATGACGCCATAACAATAAGTCGAAGGCCGTCCATTGAAAGAACTGGACCCATAAAATTGGTCGTACCGTCAGACCATAACGCTGGAGTGCCCATATACTCAGCCCAGCCGCTACGATTTTGAGGACAAGGACGCCGCCGTAATAGGCGGCGAAATGTTTGCGGCCAATTCTACCAACAGGAAATTTCATCGCGTCATCTTAGTGTGGCTCGTCTGCCAGTTATCAGCACCGATATTCCGATGACCATCATTAGAGATCAATCCCCATGTCCTGCGCCATACAGCAGCAACATGGTTGGTCATGAACGGCGTGCCTTTGCGCGAGGTGGCTTGTCTTTAGATTCTACGAATCATCCATGTTACAGCTGTAACACGATTGGCAAACTCCCAAATAGATAAGTGCTTGATAGAAATGGTGCTGCCGAGAGGAATTTGCTGCGTCGCTGGCGCGAATACGCGGCGTCTGCGCCATAGGCTTTATTTGTGCCGTGCGGCGGGCACGCGCGCCGCGCGTGATGGCATGGCTTGACATGAACCTCCTTTTTGTCGGAGGTTCAATCCCTGGACATCATGGTGAACCAAACAGGCCGCCTGGTGAGGCGGCCTGTTTGCTTCATGGTGCTGCCGAGAGGAATTGAACCTCCGACCCCGTCCTTACCAACCCGAATAGTGCCATTTTCGAGGGATTTTGAAGGACCATGAAGAAATCCGTATTTCTTTTATAAAACAATGTGTTAGTTGACTTCAAATGCCTTCTGAAGCGAATGTCGCTTTGTCAGCATTACGCACCGTTTTGAAGCCTCTTGCTTCCACAGTGCTTCCACGAAACGGAGCCGATGCTGGCGAAGATATAATCGCAACAGGCAGAGCCGCTGTGGGACGACTGACGAAACGAACGATAGATGCCGCCGAGATCAAGGCCAAGGACTATTTCATCTTTGACGATGAATTGCCCGGCTTTGGCGTGCGCGTCATGCCGTCCGGTCGAAAGATCTTCGTTCTGCAATATCGTGCGTCACGCCGCGCGCGCCGCTGCACCTTGGGGCATTATCCTGCGCTCACCGTTGAGCAGGCTCGCATCAAAGCGGGGAAGACGCTCACACAGGTTTGGGACGGAAAGGATCCTTCCGCTGAAAAACAAGCCTTCGCGGCGGCTCCGGACGTTGCAGCCTTGTCTCAGCGTTTTCAGGATACACATTGCAAAGACCGACTGAAGCCATCAACACGCAGACAGTACGTTTATCTGCTCGACAAGTTCATCGTCCCAGAAATCGGGCGCATCAAGATTGCTGATGTCACGCGCGCTGACATCGCCAATCTTCAACATAAGCTGGCCAAAAACCCAGACCGAGCCAACAAGGTCATGGTTGTTTTATCCAAGATGTTCAATCTGGCCGAGGTTTGGGGGTTGCGGCAGGACGGATCGAACCCTTGCCGCCATCTTCAGAAATTCAAAGAGGTGCGCCGTGAACGCTTCCTGACTGCCGACGAAATGCGCCGCCTTGGCGAGACGCTGACC
>CAZBSB010000033.1:0-14715 GCA_964494535.1 uncultured Rhodospirillales bacterium | reverse complement strand
CTGCTCGGCATGGAAGCCGTTGAAGCGCGTCTTCAGCACCTGGCCATAGGCACCCTGCTGGCCGACGGCGATCCAATCGCCCTCCCGCACATCTTCCGGCAGCATGAAAGGGCCGGGGATGTGGTCTTCGGAATCGCAAGTCGGGCCATAGAAGCTGAAAGGCTGCAGCTTTTCCTTGGTCTGGCGTCCCTCCGGTCGGTGCAGTGTGACGGGATAGCGCAGGCCGAAGAAGCGGCCGTCGAACAAGGTGCCATAGGCGCCGTCATTCAGGTAAAGCGCGTTCTGCTTCCGCAGTTCCACGCGCAGAATGACGGTTTCGCACGCCGCGACCAGCGCCCGCCCGGGTTCACCCCAGATTTCGCACGATGGCGGCAGCCGCAGCGCGGCCACCGCTTCGCGGATGACGGTGAAGTAATCCGCCAGCGGCGGCACCACCATGCCCGGATAAGCGACCGGAAAACCGCCGCCGACATTGAAATAGTCCAACTCCACGCCGCTGGCCGCCGCCACGGCGCCAGCATGGGCGATAGCGCGGCGGTAATCCTGCGGGTCGAGGCACTGCGAGCCGACATGAAAGGTCAAACCTACCTTATGCGCGACATGGTTGGCATCGCGCAGGATTTGCGCGGCATCGGCATCGCCGGCGCCGAATTTGCGCGACAAATCATGCGCGGCGGAACCGCGGGGCAAAGCCAAGCGGACATGGATGACCAGGTCGGTCGCGGCCTGGGTGGCGGCGAAGACCTTGTGCAACTCCTCGAAACTGTCCACCGCGAAATCGCGCACCTGGTGCTTGAAATAGGCTTCTGCGATCGCCTCGCGGCTCTTCACGGTATGCATGAAAGCCAGGCGCGCTTCCGGGAACATGCCGCGCAGCAGGCGAATTTCGTGCAGCGAAGCGACGTCAAACTGGCGCACGCCGGCGGCATAGACCGTCTGCAGCACATGTGGCGCCGGATTGCACTTCACCGCGAAGAAAGCCCGGCCAGGAAAATCGGCGACAAAGGCGGCAACCGTCTGCCGCAGCACGGCGCGGTTGAAGCAGCGCACCGGCAGTTCCGGCCGCAGACCGCGCACGACGGCCGCGATATCAGCAAAGCGTTCCGCGATTTGGTTCTGTTCTGCACCACTTGCACCGGTGGTGACGTCGCCGACAAGGTGGCAATTGCGCTCCAGGAACATGGTCTGACCCCCTCTTGCTTCGGTTCACAATCTGAGGTCTGCGCCCTGTCGGGCGCCGGCCTCGCGGTTGTCATGACACGCAGCCTGGGTAGAGAGCCTTTGCGAGCGCGGAACCGGTTCAGCAGGGTTCTGCGAAGAACGACGCGATAGGGAAAGGAATTACAGCGCGGTATCCCTGCCAGCGTCGCCGCCAGAGGAATACGAATGTGCCACACCTGCCCCAACCCACCGCCATGCTTCAACAGAGATTACCCCCCTGCTCTCCAGGCCAAACGCCCAAACAACAAAAGGCCAACACTTCGGCTGCAAGCCATGGAGTCATTTGCCTTGCGGCGCCTGACCCGAAGCATCGTTACATAAACCAACGTGGGGAACAGATAACCTGTCCTTGGGGCCAGTGGCACGTGCGCTTCACCTCCCTCTATAGCGCAGATACGCTAAGAAACAATAACTTTTTTACTTTGTTGGCGCATGGTGCGGCTCAAGGGTGATACTTGCGGCGCAAATGTTAATTGGCGCCTCTCCGACAATTCGGATAGAATGCACACCTGACCTGCGCCGCTCCGGCGAATCACGCTTTCTTCCTGCTCTACGGCACCTGCAAATGTTCGGAAAACTCCTCGGCCTGCTTTCGGTTGATATGGGTATTGACCTGGGGACGGCCAATACCCTGGTTTATGTCAAAGGCCGCGGCATCGTGCTGAACGAGCCGTCGGTCGTGGCTATTTCCGAGGTTAACGGCCGGAAAGAGGTGCTGGAAGTCGGCGACGAGGCCAAAATGATGCTGGGGCGCACGCCGGCCAATATCCGCGCCATCCGCCCGCTGCGCGACGGCGTCATAGCTGATTTCGAGATTGCCGAGAAAATGATTAAGCATTTCATCGGCAAGGTGCATAGCCGGCGCAGCTTCGCCTATCCACAAATTATCATTTGCGTCCCCTCCGGCTCGACGCCGGTGGAGCGCCGCGCCATTCAGGGCGCCGCCGAGAATGCCGGCGCGCGCAGCGTTTTTCTCATTGAAGAACCCATGGCGGCGGCCATCGGCGCCGGGCTGCCGGTGACGGAGCCGACCGGTTCCATGGTCGTGGATATCGGCGGCGGCACCACCGAGGTGGCCGTATTGTCGCTCGGCGGCATTGTTTATGCCCGTTCCGTCCGCGTGGGCGGCGACAAGATGGACGAGGCGATCCAGAACTATATCCGCCGCTATCACAACCTGCTGATCGGCGAAAGTTCGGCCGAGCGCATCAAGAAAGAAGTCGGCACCGCCTGCCCACCGGAAGACGGCGAAGGCAGGCAAATGCAGATCAAAGGCCGCGACCTGGCCAATGGTGTGCCAAAGGAAATCGTCATCTCCGAACGCCAGATCGCCGAAAGCCTGGCGGAACCCGTGAGCCAGATACTGGAAGCGGTTAAAACGGCGCTGGAAAACACGCCACCGGAACTGGCCGCCGACATCGTGGACAAAGGCATTGTGCTGACCGGCGGCGGCGCCCTGCTCAAGAATCTTGATTTGGTGCTGCGCCACGCCACCGGCTTGCCGGTGATGGTGGCGGAAGACCCCCTCTCCTGCGTCGCGCTCGGCACCGGCCGCGCGCTGGAAGAGATGAAAACCCTGAAAAGCCTGCTGATTAACGGGTTTTAGCCGACGGGTTGGTGGCTGACCCGCGCTGAACTGGGCGTGAACAGGGAACGCCAGTCGTCGTTTTTATAAGACCAAATCTTGCCGCTGTTTTTACAGGCTAGCAGGAAATCTACCATCTCCTGCATACCTTGTTGGCTAGCCGCCGTCACTTCCCGCTGCAGATCGAGGATGAAGCCCGTGCAGGCGGAGAATTTTTTCGTGATGCGTTTGCCGCGTACGCCACCGCCATTCAACTCGGCGCCGATTTCGGCAAAGGCCTCGCTGGCGCCGCGGTGGGGAATATCGTCCTGGATGAAATAGCCGAGGTCGGCATCACGCGCCGCCTTCTTGCCGCCCAGCGCCGCGATGTCTTCTTCATAAGCGCGGCGGAAGGCCGGCCAGCGCGAGGGCAAGCCGGCATTATAATCCACCGCGTGCCAAATTTCGTGCCGCGTGATGCGGGCGATGGCGCGCGGTCCATGCCGATGCCACAACCCGGCCGCCACGGCGGCGGCATCCGGTTTTTGACCGATGATCGGGACGGCATCGCGGCTCAGCACATATTCAAAGGCGTAAGCGATTTTAGATTTTTTATCATAGACGCCGGGCGACTGGTTGCGGTGCTTCCGCACATTGTCGCGCCGGTCAGGGCTGAGCGCCAGTTGCGGGCCGCGCAGCGCCACGCCGTCATAGTAACTACCCAGCTTGAAGGACACGCCGCGCAGCGCCAGAAACTGCCGCAGCGCCAGCGGCAGCTGCAAATAGGCCTGCGCCGCGGCATGGCGCAGCAGCACATGCGTGTCGGCGGTGAAGGAGACCCTATCATCCAGGCTAGGCGGCAAGGCCAGCGCGCCGGATAATATCGTCCGGCACAGCAAATCGGCATCGTATGGCGCAGGCGGTGTGATCATGCTCTCGTCTATAACCCTGAGGGCAGCATTCAAGCTCCGCCTGTGCGCCCGATTCGTTCTGTTTTGCCTGCAATATCGGCGCAATTCCGATTTTGGCGCGCTCAACCTCATCTCGTTTCACAGCGCTGCAGGCATCTCTGATATTAGCAGATTTTCGCGCAAATGATGACTGTCCTTGATCGCGCCACAAGGACACATGACGTTCAGCACAGACGCCACTTGCAAAAAGTGCTGTAAGACCGCGGCGCACAGCATCATTATAAAACCTGCCATCAATCCAATAATACGAATTTCAAACCAATATAATTGTAAATATAAATGGAAATAATGTGAATCCGTTTCTGCAATATACTCAGGTATTATTATCATGAAACACATCTCTTTATTTTGATTATAAAAAATACATTCGTATGTTTGGTGTTATTTTGTTATCATTACTACGCTATGACTTCATAACGGAGGACATATGACGCTATCATTGAAGCAATGTCTGGCGCTGGGCGCCGCTTTGATTCCCTTTTTCAGTGCGCCGGCTGCTGCCGCCACGGCCGTGGCGCCGTGTTTCGCCACGGACTGCATCAACCTGCCGGCGGATGCCGGCTTCATCAACGTCAAGGATTACGGCGCCATCGGCAACGGCATCGCCGATGACACGGCGGCCATCAACGCCGCCCTGGCCGCCAGCGACGGCGGCGTGGACAGCCCTTTCGGCAAAAGCCGCATCGTCTATCTGCCGCTCGGCACCTATTTGGTCACCAGCCCGCTCTATAAAGCCAAAGCGAACGGCGACTTCAGCAGCGGCATGATTCTGGTCGGTCAATCGCGGCAAGGCACCATCATCAAGCTGGGCAATAGCACCGATGGCTATATGGACGCCGCGCAGCAGCGCGCGATTATTCTGGCGACATCCGATACCAGCTATGACGCGCAGACGCTGAAAGGCCTGGAAGCTGACCAAAGCGCCGGTGAAGGCCACAAGGCTTATGCCAATTTCGTGGAGAACCTGACGATTGATGCCGGCAGCGGTAATTTGGGCGCCATTGGCATTGACTATCTGGCCAATAAATTCGGCGCCATCCGTGGCGTCACACTGCGCGCCGCGGCGGATAGCGGCAAAATCGGCATCCGGATGCTCCGCAAATGGGCGGGACCCGTCTATCTGCAAGATGATCTGATTGACGGTTTCAATATCGGCGTTGCGGTGCGCCAGGCCGACCTCAGCGTCTCGCTGGACAAAATCACACTCAACAACCAGCGCCAATGGGGTCTGTATAACAATAACAGCCTGGTCAGCCTGCGTGCCTTGCGTACCAACAATACGCTGACGCCAATTTTCAACTCCGGCGCCAAGAGCCTGATGTTTCTCAATGGCGGCGCCTTCTATCATAACAACGGGGTTAACAGCGACATCATCACCAATACCGGCAGCATGAATATCCGCAATCTGGGGATGCGCGGCTATGGGTTGCTGTTCGGCAAAACGCCGGAGGTTTTTGCTAACGGCGTTTATGCCCAGGAAGGCACTTTTGAAGGCAACACCAAAACTAGTTCTGCTTATCAAACCTGGTCGTCTCTGCCGGTTGACCCGCCCGCCGTGCCCAACATGCCGGCTGATGGGTGGGTCAGCGTTGTTCACCCCGGCAGCGGGCTGATGGCCACTGACGCGCTGCGCGCCGCGCTGGCATCGGGCGCTGGCACCATCTATCTACCACACGGCCTCTACGAAATTGACGCGAACATTACCATTCCGCCGACCGTGCAGCGGATTGTCGGCATGTTCTCCACCATCAAGGTGGTCAATAATGGTCTGTTGGACACGACGCAGCCGCTATTCCGCACCAGCAACGACACGGTCAATCTTATGCTCGAGAAATTGAACTTCACCGGCGCGCATGACGGCCTCACCATACTGGAACATGCCGGCGCCCGCGCCTTAACGTTGCGCGATGTGACCATGGAAGGCCTGAAATCCGTGCGCCGCTCGGCCACTGGCGGTACGCTGTTCGTGGAAAGTTTCAGCGGCGGGCAATTCACGCTGGAGGGCGCCAACAATGTCTGGATGCGCCAGGTGAATATTGAGAGCGCCGGCGGCACCTGTATCAGCAACGGCACCGGCCGGCTTTGGGTGCATGGGCTGAAGTCGCAGGGGCAATGCACCGTCATCAAGAACAATGGCGGCAATGTGGAAGTGATGAGCGCGCTGGTGCACGCCAATACGGATACGCCCAGTCCTATCGTGCCGGCCTTCCACAATATCGGTGGCAAGATGCTGCTGTCTTATATCGAGGAAACTTATGACAACGTCGCGGGCTATTCTGTCCATTTCGTGAACACGCTCGCCGGCACCAGCCGCGCCGTGCTGGCCAGCATGTTGCCGCCACGCGACAATGGCCGCATGGTGACGCAGTTGGTCAGTTCTTACCTGGCTAATTCCGTGCCGTGGAACGAAAATACGCCGCAAGAAGCGCCAAACCCGGAAATCACCACTGGCTACAAATTCGGCGAGGGCTTCGGCATCAACATCAAGCTGGAGCGCATCACCAAGCCTGAGCTTGATCTCATCGCGGCGCTGGGCATAAAGCGCGTGCGCGTGGGCGTGCAGTGGTATGCCGTGGAATATAGCCCCGGCCGCTACCGCTGGGATATCCAGCTGCCGCGCCGGAGTGACGCGGACGATTACGCCAGCAAAAAGACCTACACCTATGATGAAATGTTCGCTGCCATCCGCGAACGCGGGCTGAAGCTGGACGTGACGCTGCATGAAGGTAATGCCGGCATCACCGGGCTCATCAACATGGCGCCCGCCGGCCAACCGCCGGCCTATCGCCACGGTGCGCCGCGCACGCCGGAACATATTGCCATGTTCGCCAAGTTCGCCGCCCTAACCGTGCAACATTATGAAGGACTTTATGGTGTCGGCGCCTTTGGCTGGCACATCTGGAACGAACCGGACACGGATATGGGCTTCGCACCCAAGACCGATGCCGGCATCGTTGGCAAGCTGCTGACGCAGTCTTGTGAAGCCATCAAGCAGGTCAGCCCCACAGCTTCCGTGATGGGGCCGGCGCTGGGTGCTTACGGCGAAGGCAGCATCCGCTATGACTTCCTGGCCGGCATGTTCACGCAGTCCAACCCTCTGAACTGCGTGGATGCCATCACTATCCACCCCTACCGCTCTTCCGTGCCGGAAACCGCGCCGATTGACTATGCACGCGTAGCGCAGGTCATGGCGCCATTCCAGCCCGCCGGCAACCCCAAGCCGGTGGCGGTGGATGAATGGTCATATAGCATCAACAAGAACTACAGCCCGATCTCCAGCCAGCTCTGGCGGAACCGCACGGAAGCCGAGCAAGGCGCGCTGAAATTCCGCATGTATATGACCAACATCAAATCCGCGCTGCCTTTGACGGTATTGTATGATTGGCGTGATAACGGCACAGACCCGTATGAGTGGGAGCATCACTTCGGCGTGATTGGATATAATAAGGAGGAGAAGGCGGCGCAGAAAATGTTCGCCTATGTCTGGCCGCTGCTGATGGATCGCATCGTGCAGGAAGCCGGCAATCCCACCGGCTGCAGCACGCGTGATCACATGATGCGCTTCGGCTCCCGCGCCAGCGACGCCAATGCTGGCATGACCGTGGTATGGTCGGATAACACGTCGCCGCGCACGCTGTATATCCAGGGCGCTGTAGAGAAAGTGACGGACATCTTCGGCAACAATGTGGTGCCGGTGGCGGCGGGCACTGGCGTGAGCCTGTCCATCGGCAGTTACCCGTTGCTGGTGCGCCACGCCAAGGGCGGGCGCAACCCGCTGACGCTCAGCTGCAATACCGTGCTGGCTTCGGCGCAATGAGTTTAGTGTGCGCAGTGCGGGGCGGCAGCGGTGGCTGCCGCCCCAGTGCGTTCAGAAGGCTTCCGCCGGAAAGTCCATCACCGGCTTGGCGCCGGCCATGATGGCGAGGTTGAGCGCATTCACCTGCGGCATGATTTTGGTGAAATAGAAGCGCGCCGTTTTCAGCTTCGCGTCATAAAATGCGGCCTGGTCGCCCGCCTGGGGCAGTTTTTCCGCTGCCGCCTTGGCCATTTTCAGCCACATCAGCCCCACCGCGACATGGGCGAACAGCTTGAGATAATCCGTCGCCGCCGCTCCCGCTTCGTCGGGGTTGCCGAAGCCGCGCGTACCGACCGTGAGCGACGCCATCTGCAATTTGCCGAAAGCACTCATGAAGCTGGGCAGCATTTCTTTCAGCGCCGGATTGTCCTTCTCCGCCGCGATGAAATCCGCCGTCGGGTGGAAAAAGCGGCGCAGTAGCCGGCCATACCGGTCCGCCATTTTGCGCCCAACCAGGTCAAGTCCCTGGATACCGTTCGCGCCTTCATAAATCTGTGTAATGCGCGCATCGCGGACATATTGCTCCATGCCGTGATCCATCACATAACCGTGGCCGCCGTAAATCTGCACGCCCAGGTTCGTGACATCGAAGCCGACATCGGTGAGAAAGGATTTGATGATCGGCGTCATCAGCGCCACCAGTTCTCCGGCTTCCGCAGCTTTGGCTTTGTCCGGGTGCTTCGCTTCGATATCCAGTTGCAGGCCGATCCAATAGGCCAGGGCGCGGCAACCTTCCGTCAGCGCCCGCATGGTGAGCAGATTGCGGCGAATATCGGGGTGGACAATCAGCGGGTCGGCCGGCTTTTCAGGGAATTTCACGCCAGTCAGGCTGCGCCCCTGAAGGCGCTCCTTTGCATAAGCCACGGCGTTCTGGTAGCTGACTTCCGCCAGCCCCAGCCCCTGCATCCCCACGGCCAGTCGCGCCTCGTTCATCATGGTGAACATGGCCTTCATGCCGCTATGCGGCTTGCCCACCAGCCAGCCGGTAGCACCCTCAAAATTCATCACGCAGGTCGCGCTGGCCTTGATGCCCATCTTGTGTTCGATGCGCCCGCAATTCAGCGCGTTGCGCGCGCCGCCTTCCAGCACCTTCGGCACCAGGAACAAGCTGATGCCTTTGGTGCCCGCCGGCGCGTCCGGCAGCTTCGCCAGCACCAGATGGATGATATTGTCCGTCAAATCATGCTCGCCGGCGGAGATGAAGATTTTCGTGCCGGTGATTTTGTAGCTGCCGTCCGGCTGCGGTTCCGCTTTGGTTTTGATCAAGCCGAGATCGGTGCCGCAATGCGGCTCGGTCAGGCACATGGTGCCGGACCAGGTGCCGTCCACCAGCTTGGGCAGATAGGCCTGCTTCAGCGCGTCGTTGGCGTGGGTATGGATGGCGTTATACGCGCCGTGCGACAAACCGGGATACATGCCCAACGACATGTTGGCGGAACTCACCAATTCATCCATCACGAAATTCACCAGCAGCGGCAGCCCCTGCCCGCCATAGGCCGGATCGCAGGATAGTGCCGTCCAGCCGCCTTCGCGGAAGGTTTGATAGGCTTCCTTGAAACCCTTCGGCGTCATCACCGCGCCATTGTTGAAATGACAACCCTCTTCATCGCCGGATTGGTTGAGCGGAAACAACACTTCCTCGCACAACGTGCCGGCGGCCGCGATGATGGTATCCACCATCTCCGCATTGGCATCCTGATATCCCGGCAGAGCAGCCAGTTGCGCGACATCCAGCACATCATGCAGCAGAAACTTAATGTCATCGTGAGGCGCGTGGTAGATGGGCATGGGAACTCCCTAATTTGATAATGCTGTCATGATGCCTTGCCATTGCGTTGCCAAATGTCGCGCATCAGCCTCCGCGCGGTGGGTGTGTGGCGAAGTTTGCGCGGCTTGATGTAGGATGTCGCACACGGCTGCCCGGTCAAGCCGCATTTTATTGGCCTGTTGCATGATAAGCAAATCCGCGCTGGTTTGGTGCAGGGTGAATTGCATGTCGAGGCCGGCGGAATCGAACAGCTGGTTCAACCAGGCTTCGTCATAGGGGCTGGTGGCATAAAGATCACGATCTTCCAGCGCCGCGTTCATGCGCTGCGCAACCTTAAGGGTCGGCGCGCCTTCCTGATCAAGCTGCCGCAAGCTGATGCCATGCAATTCTTCGGCGCGCCGATCCCATGTGAGGTCAATCTCCCATGCCGTATCCGGCTTGATGAGGTGGCTTTCGGAATGAATAGACTTGCTTTCAGCATCCCACCATGCCCAGCCAACTTCGATGGGATAACCGTCAAAGCCTGATGCCTCGATATCGTAAAATACAGGCATCATCCGGTTCAATTCCGCAACGGTTTGCCGTTTTCCAGCATGTATTCAATCCGCGCCTGGGATTCCGGCAGGCGCACCAGGGCGGCGAAGGCGTCGCGCTCCAGTTTTAGGATGTCGGCTTCGGTCAGCGGCGCCAGGAAGTCGGCGTCGCCGCCGGTCAGCACGCCGGCCAGCGCCTTGCTCACCGTCACGTCATGCGGCAAGGCTTTGCCAAGCAGGCGGAAGCCTTCAATGGCCAGATTCAGCGCCGCGCGGCCGCTGCGGCCGGGCAGGTTCAGCTTCGCTTCTTCCGGCGGCACGTAATCCTTCGCCAGTTCCAGCACGCGCTGCTTGGCGTCATGCAGCAGCCGGTCGCGGTTCATGCTGATGCCGTCCGTGGGGCGCAGGTAGCCGATTTCCGCCGCTTCCGCCGCCGATTTGGAGACTTTGGCGAGGCTGATGGTCTCGAACACGCCGGCGACCGGCGGAATGGGGCCGCCGAAACGCTTTTTGTTGCCGAAGGCGCGCACCAGCATTTGCGCGCAGCCTCCCCAGCCCGGCACGGCGCCGATGCCCACTTCCACCAGCCCCGTATAAGTCTCGGCATGCGCCTGCACCGCCGCACAGTGCAGCAGGATTTCGCAGCCGCCGCCGAGCGCCAGATTGCTGGGTGCGCCTACGGTGGGGAACGGCGCGAAGCGCACGGCGCGATAGGCCTGCTGCCCCTGCTCGATCAATTTATCAATCGCCGGATACAGCGCGAGATTGATGGCGAACATGGCGAGGCCGAGATTGGCGCCGGCGGAGAACACTTTGCCCTCGTTATAAATCACCATGCCTTTCCAGCGCGCACGGTCAGCGGCCAGAAAAGCCACGCTGTCCTGCAGCAGCGTCAGCAAATCCGGGTCAATCGTGTTCATCTTGGTGCGGAACTCGAAGCAGGCGACGCCGTCGCCGATATCCCACAAGCGCGCCGAGGTGTTTTTCAATAGCGGCTTGGCGGCGCGTTGCACATCTTCCAGCAGCAGCACGCCTTCGGCACGCGGCACCACCGCGTAATAACCATTATGCTCCATGTAATAGAGCCGGCCGTTATCCGACTTATAAAATGGGCGGCCGGCAGCGAAGCGCAGCATCTCCGGCACCGGCAGGCCTTCGGCTTTCAGCCGTTCCGTGAACCAGGCGGTGCCCAGCCTGTCCAGCAGCTCGAACGGGCCATATTCCCAGTTGTAGCCCCATTTCATCGCGTTATCGATCGCCACAATGTCGTCCGCGATTTGCGGAATGAGCGACGCGGCATAATGCAGCGTCTGCTTCAGCACACTCCAGGCCAGCTGGCCGATTTTGTCCTGGCTTTCGCACAGCGCACGCAAATCCTTGCCCGCGCTTTCCAGCGCCGGGATTTTGTCCTTGCTCGCGGTGCGGTAATTCCCGGTTTTCAGATCAATCGCTTCTTTAACTTTGCCGCCACCTTCGGTGTTAAGCCGATAGAAGCCGCCCTTCCCTTTGCGCCCCGTGTAACCTTCATTGATCATCTTGCTGAACAACGGCACGTCGCGGAAGATTTTGCGGTATTGGTCATCCTCCGGCAGCGTAGCGAGGAAGCTGCGGGCGATGAGCGGCATGAGGTCTATGCCCACCAAATCCATCAGCCCGAAGACGCCGGTCTTCGGCACGCCGATGGGCTTGCCGAGCGTCGCATCCGCCTCTTCCACCGTCAGGCCGAGATCGAGCGTCGCGTTGACCGCGGCCTGCATGAAAAACGTACCGATGCGGTTGGCGATGAAACCCGGCGTATCCTTGCAGCGCACGATGCCCTTGCCCATGCGCCGGTCAATGAAATCGCCCACCGCCAGCACGGCGTCATGCCGCGTCTGCGGCCCCAGCACCAGTTCCAGCAGTCGCATATAGCGCGGCGGATTGAAAAAATGGGTGATGAGGAAATCCTTGGCGAACTGCTCGCTCTGCCCGCCGGTCAGCACCGCCAGCGGAATGGTGGAGGTGTTGGAGGAAACGATGGAGCCGGGCTTCCGCACTGCGTCAATCTTGCGGTAAAGGTCGCTCTTGATTTGCGGGTTTTCCAGCACCGCCTCGACGATCCAATCCACCTCGGCAAGTTGGGGCAGATCATCCTCCAGATTGCCGGGCGTGACCAGCTTCGCGGCCTTGCTGGACATGAAGGGCGCGGGATCCATTTTCTGCAACTTCTCGAGCGCCGCCCTGGCCAGGAAGTTTTTGTCCGGCTTGTCCTTCAGCACAATGTCAAGCAGCAAAACCGGAATACCGGCATTGGCAACTTGCGCGGCAATCTGGCTGCCCATCACGCCAGAACCCAGCACGGCAACTTTTTGGATGTTCGACATATTTACTCCCGCTGACCGACAGAACTACTTGTTCCCTCCCCCTTGCGGGGAGGGTTAGGGTGGGGGGCATCGGGCGTGCTTCGTTTGTTACCAACAGGATTTCCAGAAATTAAATTCTCCGCCGCCTCAACAATCGCTTGCACCACACCCTCAACATTTTGCATCACATCATCATTCATAAAACGCAGAACCGTAAAACCGCTCTCGCCAAGATATCGGCTTCTTGCGGCATCATAGCCCTGCCGCTGGTCGTGCGACCAGCCATCAATCTCAACCGCCAGCTTAGCTTTCAGACTGGCAAAATCCACGATATACGGTTCAAGCGGCTGTTGCCGCCGGAAGTGCAAACCACGTTTTTTGCCTTCCAGCTGCAACACCGCCCACAGGCGCCGCTCCGGTGGAGACGCGCTGTTACGAAGTTCCCGTGCCCGAATAACTGTGTTGTGGTCATTCATGTGCATGTTTGAAACATTCACCGTGTTGCCTACCCCCACC
This sequence comes from uncultured Rhodospirillales bacterium, assembly GCA_964494535.1. Lineage (GTDB taxonomy): Bacteria > Pseudomonadota > Alphaproteobacteria > UBA9219 > RFNS01 > JAGOHT01. Next base: position 1,944 of record CAZBSB010000033.1, on the reverse strand, counting down.
CTAACCCTCCCCGCAAGGGGGAGGGAATAACATTGCTGTCATCACGAACAGCCCTCACGCAGTGCTGCCCACTCGATTTTTGAACACTCATCACCACCAAACCCGAATCTTACCGGAGGATTATATCCCCTCCCCCTTGCGGGGAGGGTTAGGGTGGGGGTAATGGTGCCCATTACAAACACTCATCCAGCCTTCTGCCCTGCAGCATCACTTTGCAACAACCCTTCCAACAACGCTTTTACTTTTTGAACCTCATCAATCATAGCGAACTCATGGATTGGGTCTTTCGATTTGAAAAAAGCAACCGCTGGCTCACGCAAACTCAATTCCGGCGCTTTGGGTACAAACTGAATCGTGCCGACTCCTTTCTTGTTTTCGCTATGCAGGATATTCCGCAATTGATTGAAGGGAACAGACCGACAGATATTCATGAACACCTTGCGTTTGATCAGAATTATTATGCGCTGATTGGTGATGGCATATTCAGATTTTAGGAGCGTTCGCCTATCCCGCAGCAGCCTGCCAAACCCGAAATGAATACCAAGTGCTATTGCAAGTGGAACCGTTGGTAGCCCTAACAAAATGAACCGCCAATTATTGACTTGCGGTAAGGGTTTCCCAAGATTTCCAGCACCCAAAATATCAGCACCAATATACGCACCAAGAATATCTGTCCCAGTATAAAGGGCAAACAAAAGATACAGCGCAATAAGTGCCGTAAACATTATGTAGATACCAATAGGAATCGTGAACCAGTCATACGGCTTAATTCTTACGAATTTTACAGGCTTACCCTCCCACAAAACTTTTTCCTCGCGTCCCAGTATTTTGTTGATTTCCGGCACTTGCGCCACCAACACAGCCGCTAGCCAGCATTCTCCAATATCGTCGCAATCCCCTGTCCGCCGCCGATGCATTGCGTCGCGAGCGCATAGCGTTTGCCTTCGCGTTGCAGCAGCGACGCGGCTTTGCCGGTGATGCGCGCGCCGGTCGCGCCCAGCGGATGACCAAGCGCGATGGCACCGCCGTCCAGGTTGATCTTGGTGATGTCCAAATTCAAATCGCGGATGCAGGCCAGGGATTGCGAGGCGAAGGCCTCGTTGAGTTCGATGATGTCAATGTCCTTCACCGTCAGACCAGCACGCGCCAACGCCTTTTGCGTCGCGGCCACGGGGCCGATGCCCATGATGGCGGGGTCACAACCGGCCACCGCGATGCTCTTGATGCGCGCCAGAATGGGCAGTTTATGCGTTTTAGCAAAATCCTCGCTGGTCACTAAGGTCGCTGCCGCGCCGTCCGTGAGCGGGGATGCGGTGCCTGCCGTCACGCTGCCCTTGTCATGGAAAGCCAGCTTAAGTTCCGCCAGCTTTGCCTGGTTGGTGTCCGGCCGGATGCACCCGTCCTCATTCACCGCGCCGATAGCCACGATTTCATCCTTGAATTTGCCGGCCGCTTGCGCCGCCGCGGCGCGCTGGTGGGAGATGACAGCAAACTGCTCCTGCTCGGCGCGGCTGATACCGTATTTTTTGGCCACGTTCTCCGCCGTCTCGCCCATGCTCATATAGGCGCCGGGCAGCGCCTCGGCCAACACCGGGTTCGGCATGGGGTTGTAGCCGGACATGGGAATGCGCGTCATGGATTCCACGCCGGCGCAGATAAACGCCTCGCCCGCCCCCATTTGGATGGCGCCTGCCGCGCTGTGGATGGACTGCATGGAAGAACCGCAGAAACGGTTGATGGTGGCGCCGCCCACCGATTGCGGCAGGCCGGCCAGCAGCACCACCAGCCGCGCCAGGTTAAGCCCCTGCTCGCCTTCCGGAAAAGCGCAGCCCAGCAGCAAATCCTCAATCAGCGCGGGGTCAAGCCCGCTGCGCTTGACCAGTTCCCTCACTATCGTTGCCGCCAGATCGTCCGGCCGCACCTTGGCCAGCGCGCCCTTATGGG
>CAZBSB010000032.1:0-14960 GCA_964494535.1 uncultured Rhodospirillales bacterium | reverse complement strand
GGATTAGACGGCGTTTGCTGTCATAAGCAATGGGGTCTAACTCGGTTAAATCGCGTAATTCCTGCCCATCCATTCCATCCATCATACCTTCGACAATAATTTGAGCTTCCGCATCATTTTTAAATAGGTCGATCAAGCGCTGCCTAGCTTGGGTATAAAGAAGAGATTTTTCCGAGTCTGGCCGAACATCTGCAGGGTCAGGGGCAATGCCGGGCTCACCGCCATGCCCTACAATCGCCACAAGCACCGGTCGTCTGGAGTGTTTTTCCCACTCCCCATCTGCCAAACTGCGCATCACGCCATCAAGAAACTTAATTACCGTAATGTCCGAAGGACAATTCCGGCTCCCGTCAAGCGTTCGCAACAACGCTTCCTGCAGCAAGTCGTCTGGCTCAGTCCAGCGACCAAGCCCGCGCCAATTACAATGGCAACGAGCGATCAGCCGGAGTTTCATCCACTCTGCATCGGTCAACGCCCGAAGCAGGTCCTTGATTTCGTTGGCAGGCTTATTAACGGCAGGTTGGCTCAAGATGGCGTCCTGTTTGGGTCTGCCTGCTTATGCGGCGTAAATGTCCAACGCGGACATTTATTAGAAAATAAATTTAATGTCCGCACAACCCCGATTTTCCCGCAAAAGCTATTGGCGACAGTAACCGTGGGTTGCGGCCAAAGTAACTTCGAAGAGGGAATACAAAATGAACGAATATGAAGTGGATTCAGTCAACAAGCCGCATCGGCAAAGCCCGCACGAGCATATTACCCATATCGGGAATAATGCCCAGAACTGGCGCATGACCCGGGAAGCAGCGATTCGGTCCATCGATTCAAAAAGCGAAGCTTTCTACACCATCGACAAAAGCACAGGGAAGAAGGTGTATATTGGTGTTGTGCGCGGCGACGGTCTTAAAGCCCCTTATTTGCGTACACACGCTGACGGCAAGTGGAACGATAATCTTCTCGCGTTGCCGGAATGTAATTCTACCTCCAAGCTGGTAGCCTAACCTGTATCTTGGCCCAAGGCTTTTGCCTTGGGCCAAGACCAGCCAAGGCAAAGCCTTCTTCTAAGGATTGACCCCCAAATTGACCCCGAAAATTTGGAACAATGGCGAATAAGCGCGAATAGCCGTAAATACGGTTTAAAGAAATTGATTCTGAGTCAAAGACTTATGAACATTGGGGGGCGATAGCAAACACACGGTTTTGGTTTTCAAGACCGGAGCCATCAACCACTCGGCCACCCATCCAACTTATTGGAGTTAAATATAATCCTTAGTAATCTGGCAAGGTCAAAAAGCCTTATGCTCCCCAAACTGCTCCCCAGATCAAAATCATCCCAATTGGGGCGCGTTACGGGACTGCGCTTTTATAGCAGACCGTAATGCACGGTCGAGTTTGGAGGCTGCGTCATTCTGCATTGTATCGGTTACATGCGAATAGAGATCAAGCGTTGTCGTAATAGTGCTGTGTCCCAATCTCCTGCGCGATTTTAGGATGAATGCCCGCCATTAATAGCTGGGTGGCATGTGAGTGCCGCAAATCGTGGAATCTGACCCGTGGTAAATTTGGCAATTTATTGATCGCGGCTATAAATTCATGAGTAAGATTTTTCGGGGTCATAGGTTCTCTGTCACGTTTGCCGCATACCAAACTATCGCCCGTCTGTTTGACATCTTGCGTCAACAATTCATCGGCCTGCTTCACTTTCCATGCCTTGAGTTCCTTTACAGCATAGTCCGGCAGAATGATGGCTCAGGCTTTCTCAGTCATTGGCGCCTTGAACCGAAGCCCTTGATTTGTCTGTTCTAAACTTTCGACGACTCTGACTGTCATTTTCTCAAAATCAATATTTTTCCAACGTAAGGCTAGAATTTCACCGCGCCGCATTGTATCCCGTCAGAGGCAGTTGGACAAGTTGAGGGGTATTTGTAATGTGATGTTTTTGGTACTTCGTGAAAGGAACGAAGATGAACCAGAAACAGGATACCAAGGCGGCGGTCGAGAAGACCGTGCGGGATATCAAGCGGCATGGACGACGGCTGCACGGAGCGGAAGACAAGATCCGGATCGTGCTGCAGGGACTACGTGGTGAGGACAGCATCGCCGAGCTGCGCCGCCAGCCAGGCGCGGATGGCTTGCATGGTCACCACGCCGTCCGGAAAAGCGCCGCGCTCCTTCAGCACCTTGCCGATGGCGACATAAGGCCGGCCATTCTGGCCGGCGTAACCGATAGTCTCCGTGCTGCCATCCGGAAAGCGCAGGACGCCGGAGCCTTGCACCTGCAGGAAGAACGCGTCCACCGGATCAGCCGCCCAGGCCAGCACCGGCGCGTCCAGCGCCGCGCCGGTAATTGCGGCACGCGCCGGATAGGGCACGAAACGACTGCCTTCCACTCGACCGGTGAGTTTCTGCCCCTGCCATTCCGGCTTGAAGGCGCCGAGATCGGCCTGCAATAAATCACGCGGCATTCCATATAGCGGCGTTTGATAAACACCATCCCTTGTGCGGCTGGCTGCCAGCTCCGGCGCGTAATAGCCGGTGAAGAGGCCGGTGGCGCCTGTTTCACCCGTCACCTGCCAGGGGCGGAAATGTGCTTCCAAATAAGCGCGCAGGCCGGCATCTGTCGTCGGCAGCTTGGCGCAAGCCGCTTGCCAGGCCGGCTGGCGCATGACGGCGCAGGAGCGCGCCAGCGCGCCACGCGCCTCCCGCAAATCATCCTGCGCCCAACCCGGCAAATCCGCGAAGGTCACAGGATAATACGCAACTTCCGTTTGCCGGGAGGCGCAAGCGGCGAGCAGCAGGCAGCCCACCAAAACTGCTAGTTTAGCAGCGCCGCAGCGCAGAGATGAGGTGTTCCTCATTGGCATGGCGGCAGAGTATCAGCAGCCGGGCGGTAAGGGAATATGGCGCAGCGAGGTTTCGCGTTCAGGAATTGTGCGACAAGCCAGGTTATCGTAGTTTGCCTCATGCCCAGCCATGGTACAGCAATTGTGAAAGCTTGAGCCGTTTTGGGGGTGCCTGACATGCGCTATCTTTGTATTTTCTTCGCTTGCCTTTTTCTCATGTTGGCACCACCGGGCATCGCCGCCACCTTTGAAGAAACGCTCAAGGCAGCCGAACGGGGAGATGCTGCGGTGCAAGAGTTGCTAGGGCGCATGTATGCCGCTGGCCAGGGTGTGGGACGAAACGATGGCGAGGCCATTAAGTGGTTTCGCTTGGCTGCTGAGCAAGGAAATGCACGTGGGCAGGCGTCTCTTGGCACTATGTATAACTCCGGCCGTGGCGTAGAACGAAACGACAGCGAAGCTGTAAAGTGGTTCCGCTTGGCCGCTGAGCAAGGAGATGCAAACGCGCAAGGTGACCTTGGCGGTATGTATGCCGCAGGTTGGGGGGTAACACAAAATGACAATGATGCCGTAAAATGGTTTCGTTTAGCTGCAGAGCAAGGAAACACGCGCGGACAATGGTTGCTTGGTTCAAGTTACTTATTTGGCCGTGGTGTGACACAGAATGATGGCGAGGCCGTGAAGTGGTTTCGCTTGGCCGCTGAACAAGGAAATGCTGAGGCACAATCGCTCCTTGGCCTAATGTATATCCGAGGCGTAGGTGTCGTGAAGGATGCCGTTCAAGCCTATATGTGGCTCACGCTTGCCACAACACAGGGCCACCGAGAGGTACCAAACACACAAGAAGATCGTGACGCCTTGAAAGCGTTGAAAGCAGCGATGACTCCGCAGCAACGCGCCGAAGGCCAACGGCTGGCGCGAGAATGGAAGCCCGCCGTCACTCAACAGCAGAAATAGACTTCGCAAAAAGCCTGAGCCGATTCACTCCGCCTTCAACAACAACACATGATTGGGCGGCAGTTGCACCGAAATACGCTGCGCGGATTTTTCCTGGCGCAGGACTTCACCGGTGCGGCCGTCATAGAGGGTGAGAGTGGGATAGGGTTTGTCCAGCTCCACCGTCTGCTCGCCGGGCGAGGCGTCCGGCTTTTCTTCGTCGAACATCACGATCCAGAGCGAGCCGTCCGTCTTATAGAGCGGGATGTTCTTGATGCCGCGGGTGCGCTGGCCGGCCTGTTTTTGCGCGGTGAAGCGGAGGTCTTTTTCCTTGGGCAGCAGCTCTTGCCCCTTGGCGCCGGGGTCGCGCAGCAGCTGCGTGGTGTGGTGCCAGTAATGCGCGAAGGCGCGCGGCTCCCCTTCCCGGTCATAAAAGCCGACGACGCCCGAGACATCGTCATGCAGCGCATAGACAAAAAAACTGGCCTGGCCGAGCAGATATGACGCGAAGGGCGCCAGATGCATATAGGCACTCGTCAAATCGTCCGTCTGCTGCGGCGTTTGATAAAAGCCGAATTCGGTGACCGCCACCTTCTTCTCCGGCACCGACCAGGCCGCGAGCTTGCCGATGCGCTGCAGCGCGCTGGTGGGGTGTTCGCCCGGATTCATATAGACATGCGCGTTGCCCAAATCCGCCGGCGGCTGGCCGAAATTCTTATAATTGCCTTCCCAGAACGGCGCCTTCCAGCCCGCGCCCACACTCATCTGCACCACCGGCACGCCGGCGGCGGCACCCACGGCATAGACCTCATGCTGCAATTCCGCCGTGTCCTCCAGCGTCGCGCCTAGCTTGGCAGCATAGGGCATGTCTTCCTCATTCCCGCCTTCAATAGCGCTGATGAGGCCGGGCGCTTCCTCAAGCCACTCGCGCATCACCTGCAGCGCCACGCGCTGTGACTCCGGCGACGCCATGGGGATGGAGGCATAAAAAGGCGCGCCGGTGGCGGCCTGCACTTGCTGCCATTTGTCCCGCAAGTCCGGCTGGCGCGACACCCAATCGCGCAATTGCCGCGCACCGATATAATTCAGCTTGGCCGCGACATCTTCCAAATCGGTATAACGCCCGCCGCAGCAATTGCTGAGATGCAGATTGACGCCGAAGAAGTTGCGGAGAATCTTATCCGCCGGCTCCACGGTGGCGGCATGAACCGGCGCGCCCAGCAACAACGCGAGGCCGGCAGCAGCCAGGCAAAATTTCAAAGGTCTTGTTTGACGCTGCATGGCGTTCCCCTCTATTACGTCGTCCCGGCGATTTGAACGCCGAAGAGGCGTTCATGCGGAATCCAGGGGCGCCGCGTCTGCGGCGCACTTGAGCATTTTCCGCGCTACCGCGCGTAAAGGCCTGGATGCCAGCCTACGCTGGCATGACGATGATACTCAAACGAGTTTTTAGCCTAAGTAATCTGATAATTCGGCCCGTCGCTGCCTTCCGGCGCTACCCAGTTGATGTTCTGCGTCGGGTCTTTGATGTCGCAGGTTTTGCAGTGGACGCAGTTCTGCGCGTTGATGACCAGTTCCCGCTTGCCGGCTTTCTCAACAATTTCATACACGCCCGCCGGACAATAGCGCGTTTCCGGCGAGTCATAACGCTTATTGTTCACTTCAATCGCCAGATCAGGATATTTTAGCTGCAGATGGCAAGGCTGGTCTTCGGCATGATGCGTGCCGGTGAGATAGACGGAGGACAACCGATCGAAACTCACCACGCCGTCCGGCTTAGGATAAACCAATTTGGTGGAGAGCGACGCCGTGTTCAACGTGGCGTGATCCTTGCTGTGATGCTTCAGCGTCCAGGGCGCCTTGCCTTTGAAGAACAATTGGTCAATCGCGTTGAGCAGCAAACCGCCATACAGGCTGAAGCGGAAAGCCGGCCGCACATTGCGCGCCAGGTGCAATTCTTCCCACAACCAGCTTTGCTGTAGCAACGTGGTATAAGTCTCAACTTCCGGCGCGGCGTCCGTTTTTTCCAGATGTTTGGCAATCGCTTCCGCCGCCACCATGCCGGATTTCATGGCGGTGTGGTTGCCCTTGATTTTCGCTACGTTCAAAAACCCCGCGGCATCACCCACTAGTACGCCGCCGGGGAAGCTGAGCTTCGGAATGCTCTGAATGCCGCCTTCCGATAAAGCTCGCGCGGCATAGGCGATGCGCTTGCCGCCGGTGAGCAATTTCTTGATGCGCGGATGCTGCTTGAAGCGCTGAAATTCCTCGAACGGCGACAAATGCGGGTTGCTGTAATCCAGCCCGACCACGAAGCCAATGGAAACCTGGTTCTTCTCCCAATGATAAAGCCAGCTGCCGCCATAGGTCATAGGGTTGAGCGGCCAGCCGACACTGTGCATGACCAGGCCGGGCTTGTGCTTGGCAGGGTCAATTTCCCACACTTCCTTGATGCCGAGGCCATAGGTTTGCGGCTGGCGGCCGGTTTCCAAGCCCAGCGCCAGCTTCAATTGCTTAGTCAGCGAACCGCGACAGCCTTCCGCGAACACCGTCTGCCGCGCATGAAGCTCCATGCCGGGCGAATAGCGCGCCGTGCGCTGGCCTTGTTTGCCGATGCCGACATCGCCAGTGGCCACACCCAACACACGCTCATCTTCATCAAATAAAATTTCCGTGGCGGCAAAGCCGGGATATATTTCCACGCCCAGCGCTTCCGCCTGCTGCGCCAGCCAGCGCGCGAGTTGACTGAGGCTGATGATGAAGTTGCCGGTATTTTTCAACGACGGCGGCTGCGGCAATTTATAGGCGCCGCTGGAGGTCATAAGCAAAAACTGATCTTCCGTCACCGCCACACTCACCGGCGCGCCGTCCTGCTGCCAGTTGGGCAACAGCTCCGTGAGCGCCCGCGGCTCCAGCACCGCGCCAGAAACCAGATGCGCGCCGATCTCCGCGCCCTTCTCCACCAGACAAACTTTGAGTTCGGCGTTCAATTGCTTCAGGCGAATGGCACAAGCGAGGCCGGCGGGGCCGCCGCCGACAATCACGACGTCGAACGTCATCTTCTCACGGTTCTGCGACATGACTGCTCCTGGACCGATCCATTCTTTTAGAGGAAATTGTTTGACCGGAAGCTAAACTATCCGCCATAAGTGGAAAATATTAATAACAAATTGCATTAACCATGGATTTACCCTTTTCCCAGGCTTTATCGTTGCATATTGACCGCCCGGCGCGCCGGCGGGTGACCGGCGCCTTCCAGGAGGCGATGGCGGAGGTCACGCAACGGACGGCCAGCAGCTTCGGCACCGCCATTATCGGCCTGCATGACGGCAAACATAGCTCCTATCTGTTCTTCGCCGGCCAGGCGCATCGGCGGGATGCCGATGGCCATTTCATCCCGCCGGATAATCCGGCCGACCAGCTCTATGACGCGCAGGGCAAGCCTTTGCCGGACGCGCCCAAGCGTTGGGTCAGCGGCACACTGATTGACGCGGCCGGCCGCCGCGCCGACGACCATGCTTTTTTCGCCTTGCCGCCGGCGCCCTTTGCCGCCGTGCAACAGCATGTGGCGGCCATGGCGGCGGCGCCGCCGGCCTATCACATGTTTCATGCCAATTGCGTGCAGTTTGCCAAGGCGGCTTTGGTCATTGCCGGCATCGCGCTGCCAACCAACAGCCTACCGCCATCAGTGGCGCGGCTGCGCCGACCGGAAGATATGAGCCAGGCGCTGCTGCACGCGCCGGCAAGACCTGGCGTTATGGTTATGACGGCATCACCATTATTGCTGCGCTGACTCTGGTGTCGGCGGTAGCGCCGCTGTCAGCTGCTGCAGCAACGGCACGATTTGATTTTGCAGCATGGCCGCGTTGATCGGGCCGCGATGATGCCAGACCACCGTGCCGGCGGCATCCAGCACGAAACTTTGCGGCACCGCATCCACGCCCCAGGCGCGGCTGCTGCCGCCCGGCTTGTCCCACAACACGGTGCTGTAGGGATTGCCGTGCTCCGCCAGATATTTTTGCGTATCCGCCGCCCGGTCGTAATAAGCAATGCCGATGAGCGGCACGGTCACCGCCGCACGCAACTCAGTGAAGAGCGGGTGTTCGCCGCGGCACCGACCGCACCAGCTGGCAAAGAAATTGATAAAGACGGGCTGCCCGCGCCAATCCACCGGCGCTTGCCGCTGCTCCGGTTTTTCGAGCAAAGCAAAAGCTGCCGGCGGCGCCGGTTGCTGCAACAGCTTGGTGCCGAGGTTGGCAGGCTTCGATGGCTCCGGCCATGACCAAATTACCAAGCCGGTAAGCAGCACGGCCAAGCCGATAACGGTGATGCCGGTCAGGATTTTTAGCTTATCTTGCTGCATGGCGTTATTTTGCCGCCGAACGCCGCAACATGCCAGCTGCTTTTTCACGGAAAAGTTTTCGGCGCGGCAGTGATCCAAATATGCGACCGCCCCGTATCAGAACTGTTCCGTCAAGCAAAGACGCTCCAAGAAAGCAGGCTACCATGGCTTACCGCGACGATACCGCAACCCAACGCGCCAATCAGGCTTTCATGCGCCGCGCCATGCGGACGCCGATTCTGTCGCGGGAAGAGGAATTCGCCCTCGCCCGCCGCTGGCGCGAGCAGCGTGATGAGCGCGCCATGCACAAGCTGGTGGAAGCCTATAGCCGCCTCGTGGTCGCCGCCGCGCAGAAATATCGGCATTACGGTTTGCCGCTCGGCGATCTGATGCAGGAAGGCGAGATCGGCCTGTTGCAGGCCGCCGCGCGCTTCGAGCCGGAGCGGGATATACGTTTCTCCACCTATGCCACCTGGTGGATCAGGGCGGCGATGCAGGATTTCGTGCTGCGCAACTGGTCCATCGTCCGCACCGGCACCACGGCGGCGCAAAAATCGCTGTTCTTCAATCTGCGGCGCCTGCGCCAGAAGCTGGAGACGGTTGACGGTAAACTCACGGCCGCCGGGCAGCAGCAAATCGCCAAGCTGCTGGCGGTGCCGATCGGCGACGTCATTCAGATGGAAACCCGCTTGGGCGGCGATGTCTCCTTGAACGCGCCGCTTGCCGCTGACAGCGGCGCCGAGATGCAGGATTTTCTGGTAGCCGACACGCCGACGCCCGAGAGCCTGGCCATGCAGCGCCATGACCGCCAGGTGCGCCAGCAATGGCTCTATCAAGCCATGGCCAAACTGGATGACCGTGAGCGCCGCATAATCCAACGCCGGCAATTGGCGGAGGACGCCGTGACCCTGGAAGATCTGGGGCAGGAAATGGGCGTGAGCAAGGAGCGGGTGCGCCAGTTGGAAAGCCGCGCCCTGGACAAGCTGAAGCATGAACTCAGCCGGCACGTCTGCTGAAATTCACCGGCCGGCAACGCCTTATCCCAGTGCTTTAGAAAAGCCATCATCCAGCGGAATATAGTCTTGATTCTGCAGACTATTCTTGACTTTTGGCCAGGTTTTTGGGTGGGGTGCTGTGCGCCGATGGGGTTATAACGCCGTATTTTTGCCTTAAGGTCATGGAAATATTGGCAAAAGGCCGATTCGCGTGTTATGAGTGGGGCGCAATACGGGAATTCTGGTCTGTTGCCGACGCGGTTGCGGCTTGCTCTTGTGGAGTTTGAGCAATGCCGGCCAACCTGCTGGCAGGCATCGTCTCTTTTCTGTTCTTGCGCCGTGTTGTCTCACTGAACACCGTTCGACCATAAGGACCTGCCATGGCAGTGAACAAAAAAAATAAACCCGCCAAGGCTGCTGCGCCGGCCAAGCGCGCCGCGTCGGTCAAAGCGCCGGCTAAGAAAATCGTGCCGGCCAAGCCAGCACCCAAAAAACCGGAAGCCGTCGCGGCGAAGCCTGCGCCAAAACCGGTCGTTGTCGCCAAGCCGGTGGCCAAGCCTGTCCCTCCCCCCGCAAAAACGGTGATCGCGGCCAAACCCGTGCCGCCGCAGCCGCAACAAGCGGCGCCGCGACCCGTCGCCACGCCGCGCCCGATGCCGATGCCTTTGCCGCGTCCCAGCCTGGCCGCGCAATTTTCTGGCGCGGCGCAAGGCAACAAATTGCCGCCACGCCTGCAAGCAGTGATTGACCAGCGCGAGATCGAACAACTGGTTTACACCCAAGCCCATGCGCTGGATCGCGGCGAAGAAAATTTGTTGCGCTCCATCTATCATCCTGACGCGACGCTGGATATGGGGCCGGGCATCTTCCAAGGCACGGTGAGCGATTACATCAATTGGGTCAGTCTGGTGATGCAGCAGGTCAAATCCTCGCACACCCTCATTGGCAATATCCGGTTGGATATCCGCGCCGACGAAGCCTTCGGTGAAAGCTATTTCGTGGCGCAGAACCGTTTGGACAAGCCCACCGGCCGCGAAGATTTGTTCCTGGCCGGCCGTTACCTGGACAGGTTTGAGCGCCGCCCCACGGGGCCCGCCGGCGTGTGGAAGATCGTGCATCGCAAACAGATGCTGGACTGGGTACGCACCGAAGCGGTGGCCGATATTTTCTATCACATGAATCCGGACGCGCTGTGGGGCTCGCGCAGCAAGGCTGATTTATCCTATCAGCTGGAACAGTTCCCCGGCGGTCAGGGCAGCGGCACCAGCAAGCTGCCCAGCTTCATCGGCCGGCGCTACGAAGGCAAAAGCATCAAGCTGTAATTTCTTTACCTCGTCTTTTCGACCGTTTATGACGGAATGTCATGACGCCAACCCCTCATACTGTGCCATGGCTCTCGCGCCTGCTGGGCACACCGCATCCGCCCTATCCGGTGACGCTGCTGGATTATTGCCGGCTCACGCTGCCGACTTGGCCGGGCGGATTGTTGCTGGCGCTGACGGCTGCGCTGTTCGCGCTGAGTTTCGCGCTGATCGCGCAATATGGCTTCGGCTACAAGCCTTGCATATTGTGCCTGTGGCAACGCGTGCCTTACGCGCTGGTGCTGCCGATTGCCCTTGCTGGGTTACTGCATCCCGGACTTAAAGCCTGGCGCGGCGCGCTGCTGCTGGCCTGTGCCTCGTGTTTCCTGGTTGATGCCGGCATCGCGGGCTTTCATTTCGGCGTCGAGCAACGCTGGTGGCTTGGCACCAGCGGCTGCGCCATCCATGCCAGCAACGCCACCGACCCGTCAGCGCTGCGCCTCGCGCTGCTGGCGGCGCCCACCGCGCGCTGCGATGAAATCGCCTGGCGCTTCTTGGGGCTCTCCATGACCGGCTGGAATTTTTTCTATGCCCTGCTCTGCGCGCTGGGCGCCGCGGCATTGGTCTGGTTCGGCAACCCTTGCAACCGGCCAGACAGCAGCGAGAATTAAAGCATCACAGCGGTTGGCGTTTTATGCCGAGGGGATGCGTTTGAGCGCCGCTTGCGCTTGTTCAATCCAGCCGCGTTCGCGTTGCTGATAATGTTTTGGGGTGTGCGGCGCTCGGGTGACGATATCGGTATAGATGGCTTGCGCCGCTGCTGTGTCGCCTTGGGCTTCGAGAAAACCAGCATAGGCGATGCGCGCTTCCTCGCCGGCATAGGTCTTGACCAATGAGTCATAGGCCGTGCGCGCCTGATCTATCGCACCAGTCGCGTGCAACAATTTGGCGCGCAGCAGCTTGATATAATCCTTGGGCACCCAGCCTTCGTAATTATAAATTTGCTCGGCATAGTCCAAGGCCTGGGCATGATTGCCCTGGTAATAATAGGCATAAGCCAAGCCTTCCAAGATAGCCGGGTCATCGGCGAAATGCCCGGCCAGCGCCGGCTGCAGCGCGGCGATGACGCCGTCATAATCCTGCCGCGCCATTTGCACCTGCGCCAGCTTGAGCCGGTTCGCCACCGTGGGCGTGGTGGCCAGCATTTGCTGCGCGTGGCGCACATCCTTGTCCGGGTCTTTGCGGCGCTCCAGCCACTGCCGCACATTCTGCGCTTCCTTGCCTTTCAACATCTCTGGCAGGATTTCGACGCAGAAATACAGCAGGCAGCCGACGCCAGGAAAAATCAGAATGAGCCACAGCCAGGTGCGGTCGCGCCCCGCGCGCCAGGCATGGGCGGCAAACAGCAGTTGGAAGGCCAGCGAAGCGAGGTATAACGGCATATCGTGCGTCTCCGGGCAGCGATGGCCGGTTTTATCACAGCTTGGCGGCGTTTGGCAAAAAGCGATGGATGGTTAACCGGATTCGAGTTCGGTATCCCAATACAGATAATCGCGCCAGCTTTCATGCAGGTAATTGGGCGGAAAAGCGCGCCCGTTTTCCTGCAGCAAATGGCTGCTGGGGCGTTCCGGCCGGCGGCGCGGGAACATACCGCATTCCCGCGGCAGCCAATGGCCTTTGCGCAGATTACATTTGCCGCAGGCGGTCACCACATTGTCCCACGCCGTGCGGCCGCCGCGCGAGCGCGGCACCACATGATCGAAGGTCAGTTCCGGCGTCGGGTGGTGCTGGCCGCAATATTGGCAGCGGAAACTGTCGCGCAAAAAGACATTAAAGCGCGTGAAGGCCGGAAAGCGCGTGGTCTGCACAAAATCCTTGAGCGCAATCACGCTGGGCAGCTTCATGCTGAAGTTTGGCGCATGCACTTCCGTGTCATACTCGCTGAGAATGCTCACACGTTCCAGGAACACGGCCTTCACCGTATCCTGCCACGACCAGAGGGAAAGCGGATAATAGCTCAGCGGCCTAAAATCGGCGTTCAGCACCAGGCTGGGACAAGATTCAAGCGATACAGACACAGCCACGCCCCCATACAAGGACACGCAACGCTCTCTATCACACATCGAGCCGCGCCAACGCGCCAGAGAGCCGCACCACCGTCTTGCGTCGCCGCAATTGCCGCGCGTGGCACCGCTTGTTCATAACCATACTAACTTAGCAATTCTTAACAATCTGGCAAGCATAACGGCCAAAACAATACGTTTTGGCAAGCTGTTGTGGCCTTTGCACCAGCAAAATCCCTAGTTTCATGCCGCTTTAATGGCGCCGCAGAGTTCCGCCACCAGACTGCGCACCAGCGCCTCATCATCGCCTTCCGCCATCACGCGCACCACCGGCTCGGTGCCGGAACGGCGAATCAGCAGGCGACCATGGCCGTTCAGCGTCTGCTCCGCCGCCGCGATGGCCTGCACCACGCGGGGCGCCGACAGCACCTCGGGCGCGGCCGGTACATTTTGCAGCACTTGCGGCAGCGGCGTGAAGAGGTTCAGCACTTCGCTGGCCGGCCGGCCGCGGCGCTGCACAATCGCCAGCACCTGCAGCGCGGCGATCAGCCCGTCGCCCGAGGTGGCAAAGTCGCTGAGCAAAATATGCCCCGACTGCTCGCCGCCCAGATTGCAGCCGCTGCGGCGCATTTCCTCCACCACATAACGGTCGCCCACCGGCGTGCGGCGCAGCGCGATATCCTGGCTTTTCAGGAAACGCTCCAACCCGAGATTGGACATCACGGTCGCTACCACCGCGCCGCCGCGCAACAGCCCCTGTTGCGCCCAGTCCGTCGCGATCAAGGCCATCAGCTGGTCGCCGTCAATCTTGCGGCCGGTTTCATCGGCAACAATCAGCCGGTCGGCATCGCCATCCAGCGCAAGGCCGATATCGGCCTTGTGTTCCTGCACCATGCCCTGCAGCCATTGCGGCGCGGTGGCGCCGCAATGGTCGTTGATGTTGGTGCCGTCCGGATTGACGCCGATGGGGATGACCTGCGCGCCCAACTCCCACAGCACTGTGGGCGCCGTGCGATAGGCGGCGCCATGGGCGCAGTCCACCACGATCTTCAACCCATCCAGCCGCAAGCCGCGCGGGAAGGTGCCCTTGACCCATTCGACATAACGTCCCAGCGCGTCGTCCAATCGGCTGGCGCGTCCCAGCGCGGCGGGTGCTGCCGGCTGCAATTTTTCCGGCGCCGTCATCAGCGCCTCAATCTCCGCTTCAATCGCATCAGAAAGTTTATAGCCATCGGGACCGAAGAATTTGACGCCGTTATCCTGATAGGGATTATGCGAGGCGGAAATCATCACGCCCAGATCGGCGCGCAGGCTGGTGGTGAGCATCGCCACCGCCGGCGTGGGCAGGGGGCCGAGCAAAATCACATCCATGCCCATGCTGACGAAACCGGTGGTGAGCGCCGGCTCCAACATATAGCCGGAGAGGCGCGTATCCTTGCCGATGACCACGCGATGCCGGTGGTGGCCGCGCCGGAACACCGCGGCGGCAGCCTGCGCGACGCGCAGCATGGTTTCCGCCGTCATCGGCTCGCTGTTCGCCTGGCCGCGAATGCCGTCCGTGCCAAAATATCTGCGCTCGGTCATATGATTCCCTTTCGCCGCCAGCATAACGCCTGAAGGCTCAGGCGGCAAACTCAAGCCTGCCACGACTAAGTAACCATTATCCGGCGCAAAGCGGCGAAATTACGGCCTCACCCCGCCACGCAATCCACATGATAGAAGGTCTTGCCGTTGACCTCGGTTTCCACCAGGCCGTGGATATCCGCCTCGAAACCCGGGAAGCGGGCATTGAAATCCCGCGCGAAACGCAGATATTCCACGATGATACGGTTGAAACGCTCGCCCGGCACCAGCAGCGGAATGCCCGGCGGATAGGGCGTGAGCAGCGCGCTGGCCACGCGGCCTTCCAACTCGTCAATCGGCACGCGCTCCACCTGGCCATGCGCCAGCTTGGCAAAGGCGTCGGAAGGTTTCATGGCCGGTTGCATGTCGGAGAGATACATCTCCGTGGTCAGGCGCGCGATATCGGCCGCGCCATACATATCGTGGATACTCTGGCACAGATCGCGCAGGCCTACCGCCTCGTAGCGCGGCTGCTTGGCGCAGAATTTCGGCATCACGCGCCAGATGGGCTGATTCTTGTCGTAATCATCCTTGAATTGCTGCAGCGCCGCCACCAGCGTGTTCCAGCGCCCCTTGGTAATGCCGATGGTGAACATGATGAAGAAGGAATAAAGCCCGGTCTTCTCCACGATGATGCCATGCTCGGTCAGGTATTTGGTGACGATGGCGGCCGGAATGCCGGTGCGGCCGAACAGCCCGTCCATGCCCAGGCCAGGGGTGATGATGGTGGCCTTGATGGGGTCGAGCATATTGAAGCCGGGCGCCAGCTGTTTGAAGCCGTGCCAGTCATCCTCCGGCCGCAGCAGCCAGTCTTCGCGGGCGCCGATGCCCTCTTCCGCCAGATAATCCGGCCCCCA
>CAZBSB010000031.1:12140-15011 GCA_964494535.1 uncultured Rhodospirillales bacterium | reverse complement strand
TCTGTTCGCGCCGACAGTGGTGATCCATCACATCTGGGGCTGGCGGCTGCTGCTCGGCATCAGCAGCGCCGTGCTGCTTATCATCAGCATCCCGTGGACATAGCGCTTTGAGCATTCACCTCATCTTTGATCTGCTCGCCTGGCTGACGGCGATTGCCGTGCGTTTCTGGAGTGTACGGCACTTTCGGCTGCAGTTGCCGGAACTGCCGCAGCCGCTGCGCTGGCGCTATACGCTGGTGTTGCTGCTGGGCGCCGGCAATGGCGCCATGCTGGCCGGCACCTTCAATCTCTGGCTGCAGTTTCCGAACGCGCTGGGGCATAGCGTACTGGGCGCCATCATTGGCGGCATCGTGACCGTGGAAATTTTCAAGCATGTGCATGGGTTGCGGCACTCCACTGGCGTGGTCTGGGCGCTGCCGCTGGCGGCGGCGATTGCCGTGGGGCGGCTGGGCTGTTTTTATGCCGGCCTGCCGGACTATACCTATGGCGTTGAAACGTCTTTGCCCTGGGGCGTAGATTTCGGTGATGGCGTGGCGCGCCATCCGGTGCAGCTTTATGAATCCGCGGCTATGCTGCTGTTCGCATTAGGGGCGCTGCTGGCTTTGTGGCGTGGCAATGCCTGGTATCAGCGCCAGGGTTTTTATGCTTTTTGCCTGTATTACGGGCTGCAGCGTTTTGTCTGGGAATTTCTGAAACCTTATGCGCCGTTGCTCGGCCCATTCACTCTGTTTCACCTGTTGTGCTTGCTGCTCATGGGCTATGCTCTGACGCGCATGACTTTCCTGAGGCCGCATGACCCATCACCCCGCCCGTGACGCCAAGCCCTATTTGTTCTATGGCCAGACCACCTCGCTATGCGAAACCTGCCTGGAACTGGTGCCGGCGAAAATCATCGTGGAAGATGACGAAGTGTTTTATCTCAAGCGCTGCGCCGAGCATGGGGTGCAGAAAACCCGCATCGCCGGCGATTACGCCTATTACAAATCGCAGCATGAATTTCTGAAGCCGGGCGACAAGCCCTTCAAGCTGCACAGCAAGACGGAGTATGGCTGTCCTTACGATTGTGGTCTATGCCCCGACCATGAGCAGCATTCCTGCCTGGCCATCATTGACATCAACGACCATTGTAATCTCACCTGCCCGGTCTGTTTCGCGGATTCATCACCGCAGCGCGAGACGCATAAATCTCTGGCCGAAGTGGAAAAGATGCTGGATGTCATCGTCGCGGCCGAAGGCGAGCCTGATCTGGTGCAGATCAGCGGCGGCGAGCCGACGATCCATCCGCAAATCCTGGAAATTCTGCAAGCGGCGAAGGCGCGACCCATCCGCCACCTGATGCTCAACACGAATGGCATCCGCATCGCGCAGGACGCCACTTTCGTCGCCGAGTTGAAAAAACTTACGCCTGGTTTCGAGGTCTATCTGCAGTTTGACTCGTTGCAGGCGGCGGCATTGAAGAATCTACGCGGCGCCGATTTGCGAACGGTGCGCGACAAGGCGCTGGCCAATCTGGAAGCCGCCGGCATCGCCACCACGCTGGTGGTGGTGGTCAAGCGCGGCGTGAATGACGGTGAGTTGGGCGCCATCATTGACCATGCGCTGCAATATCGCTGCGTGCGCGGCGTGACCTTCCAGCCGGTGCAAGACGCCGGCCGCAACCAGAATTTCGACAAGAACCGCGACCGGATGCTGCTCACCGATATTCGGCAGGCAATTTTGCAGCAAAGCAAGCATTTCGCGCCGGATGACATCATCCCACTGCCCTGCAACCCGGATCAAATCAGCATCAGCTATGCCTTGCGCGACGGCACGACAATCAGTCCCATCACCAGCCTCATCCCGCGCGCCGAATATGTCAGCGCGGTGCCGAACGCGATTACGTTCGAGAAATATCCCGAGATTAAGCAAAAGCTGTTTGACTTGCTCTCGCTGGCGACGGTCGGCGATTTAGGGGAGGAAAAACTAGGCAACCTGCTCTGCTGCCTGCCGCAGGTTTCGGTGCCGGATGATTTCGGCTATGAGCGCGTGTTCCGCATCGTCATTGTGCAGTTTCTGGACAAATTTAATTTCTGCCTCGGCACTGTAAAGCGCTCCTGCATCCACTTCGTCACCCCCACCGGCGCCATCATCCCCTTCGATACCTACAACCTCTTCTACCGCGACAATCGCATTGCCGGGATACGGGAACGAAAAAAGTTGGCAGCTGGCGCAAATTCGCCGTAGATGTCTCGCCGCTCATCTTAGGTCAATCGCAGCACTTGAATTGAAGCTTTGCGTTAAGCCTGCATAGACACCTCAACGCCTTGCTCTTCATATGTTTAACAGTAGTCGAGATAATTCCAGATGACTTGCTGGCGGCTCTAATCTAGAGTCCGGCCGATTCTCACACTCAGCAGGAGACAGCAATGCTTAAGGTTATCGAAGTTTTGGCGGAATCCGACAAGTCTTGGGAAGATGCGGTGCAAAAGTCTGTCAAATTCACCAGCAAGACGGTGAAGAATATCCGTTCGGTTTATGTGCAGGATTTCAGCGCCACGGTGGAAAAGGACAAGCTCACCAGCTATCGCGTCAACGTTAAAATAAGTTTTGAAGTTGAACGGTAAATCACGACGGACACGACACCGCGCCAGCACCCCTAACCAGTGGAGTCAAAAATGGGCTTGTTCAATTTCGTGAAAGAGGCCGGCGAAGCGCTGGCGCAGGCGCTCAATTTGAGCCATCCGGAAGCGCCGAAAGCCGTGCAGAGCGCCATTGCCCAGCACAAGCTGGGGGTCGAGAATGTCGCCGTGCAGATCGAGGGTGACAAAATCGTCCTCAGCGGCGCGGCGACGTCGCCGGAAGCGGCGGAAAAGGCTATTCTAGCGGCCGGCA
>CAZBSB010000031.1:0-12130 GCA_964494535.1 uncultured Rhodospirillales bacterium | reverse complement strand
CGTCGGCGGTCCGCGACGCGCGCGAGGCCGAGCTCGCCGACAACTCGGATGAGATGGTGGCCGCCGTGCGTGCGGCACTGGCTCCGCAGTACGGAACCTGGGTCAACTTCCAGAACGGCCTGGCCGGCAACATCAAGGGCGTGGCGGCGGTTGAATCCAAACTGACCGTGGCGCAGGCCGCACCGGAGCCGCGCTTCTATACCGTGAAGCCCGGTGACACTTTGTCCAAAATAGCCAAGCAATTCTATAACGATGTCAATCGTTACCAGGCGATTTTCGAGGCCAACAAGCCGATGTTGACCCATCCAGATAAAATCTACCCTGGTCAAGCGCTGCGGATTCCGGAACTGCCAGCCAAGAACGCTGCCGCTTAACCATCTGCGCCGGATATATCTCCGCCCGCCCAGGTCTGCCTGGGCGGGCGTTTTATTTACCCACAGAAATTTCTTCGCTGGCTGCCAAGGAACATGTCGCGGCCACCGTCTTTCCCGCATAGTGCTTGAACTGCCTGTTCTGGTTTCCGGAACGCTGGCGCCGCGCAAGAGGGGATGGACATGCTAAAAATTCTGCCGCTGGCTGTGCTGGGATTGTTCCTATTGGCCGCGTCATCCCACGCCGCCAGCGCCGATGATCTGCAAGCGGCCAACCAGTATTACAAAGAACAGTCATACGCGCTCGCCGCCCAGGCCTTCGCGCCCTTGCTGGACGAAAAAGCCAATGACGCCGCGGCGCGCGAGGTGCGCTTCAAATGGGCGGACAGCATCATCAAGGGCAAAGACCCCGCCCAGGCGGAAAAAGCCGTGAAGCTGCTGCAGGAACTGTCTGAGAGCAAGGACCATGACCGCTGGTGGGCGGAAGGCGGCGTGACGCTGGCCGAACATTACATCGAAAAAGACCCTTACGGCAAAATGTCTGACATCAAGAAATTCATGGATGACGCGCGCGATTTCTGGGCGGGTTCCGACGACGTGGCGCTGGCGCGCCAACGCTTCATCGCCATCAGCTTCGCGCTGGCCGATTTTGTGACGCAACGCTGGGGCTGGTATGTCAACGATATCCGCCCCATCCGGCTTGATGGCAAGACCGCGGCCGAGCCACCGCAGGAAAACGGCGCCACGCTGCGCGTGTTGTTTGAAGAAATACTGAAAGTCGCCAAAAGCGACACGGATAAAGCGCGTGCGCATTATGGCATCGCCATGGCCATGATGCAGACCTATAGCGCCGAACCCAAACACATCGCCGCCGTGCGCCGGCATTTTGAAACCGTGACTAAAGAATATCGCGCCACCGAATGGGCGGATGACGCCGCCTACCAACTGGGCATGTATGCTGAAAATCGCAGCGATTTTGTCCTGGCCGTTCAGGCCTACCGCGACCTCCTCGCCAGTTATCGCGCCGGCGAATCCAGCTGGCTGGACGAAGCGAAAAACCGGCTAGATTATCTGACCAAACCGTCCTTGCAGCTGAGCGTCGGCGGCACTTTCGTCGCCGGCTCCGAGATTCAATTCGCCGTCAGTTGGCGCAACCTTAAGCAAGCGGAAGCCACGCTATACAAGCTGGATATGGTTGAAAGCCTGGGTCTGCAAGACACAGGCGGTAGAGACAATGACGGCCAGCCGCAACGCACCGGCTATAGCAGTTATCAAGAAATGCTGCGCCAGCTGGTGGAGCAAGACGGGCGCTATCGCTCCCTGCCCGTGCAGCAACGCTGGACGCTGCAGTTGGAAGATGACGGCAAATATAAACCCTACAGCGCCCATAAAGGCCTGGCCGAATGGCGGCTGGAGCAGAAGGACGGCGAGGTTGATCCGAAGCTAGGCACGTTGCCAGCCGGCGCGTATCTACTGGTCGCTGCGGCCAGCGGCGTCAAACCCACTTATGAATTGGTGTTGGTGACTGACCTGGCCTTGGTCAGCAAGGTCGGCAACCGCCAGGCCGTGGTGCTGGCCATGGATGCCAAGACCGGCAAGCCGCAGGCGGATGCTACGATCAAATATATTTATTCCTGGTATGACGCGCGCGGCTATACGCAATGGACGGAAGGCAGCGGCAAGACCGATGCCAACGGCCTGCTCAGCCTCACGCTCCGCAGCAATGACGGGCGGAAATATAGCAGCTACCGCCAGCACCAGTTCTTTGCCACCGCCGCGGCCGGCGCCAACCAGGCCTTCGTGCAAAACTCCTATTATCACAATGACGGCAACAACAAGGGCGAATGGTGGCTCTATGCTTTCAGCGACCGGCCGGCCTATCGCCCCAACGAGACGGTGAGTTTCAAGGGCATTCTACGCCGTTATGACGGCGGCCTGTTCGCCAACAGCGCCGGCCAGCAGGTCAAGGCGCGGATTTATGACGCGCGAGGCAACCAGGTGAAGGAAGCGACCTATACGCTGAACGATTTTGGCAGCTTTGACGACACGCTGACGCTGGATGACAAAGCGACGCTCGGCGAATACCGGCTGGAGCTTTACACCGCCGATGCGAATAATCATCTAGCGCGGGCGCAGCTCTTCCGGCTGGAAGAATATAAGCTGCCGGAATATCAGGTGAAGATCGCGGCCAAGCCGCCGGCGACGGAGGACAAGGCGGCGGTGGCGGGTTTCCGCTTAGGCGATACCATCACGGTGGAAGTGGCGGCCAGCTATTATTTCGGCGGACCGGTGGCCAACGCGCAGGTGGAATATCTGGTTTATCAGCAGCCTTATTATTTCTCCTACCAGCCCGTGCGCCCCTATAGCTGGTATTACACGGACATGGTGTCACAAAATAATTATTACGGCCGCGGCGCGCTGGTGACGCAAAAGACCATCACCGCCGATGCCGCCGGCAAGGCGCATTTCACCATTCCCACGCCCAAAGATTCCGCCAACGACCTGCAATATCAGGTGGAGGTGCGCGTGGTGGATCAGAGCCGCCGCGAGATTCGCGCCACACAGAGCATCAAGGTAACTAAAAATGCCTTCTTCGCCACGTTGGAGCCCAAGCAAAATCTTTATCGCCCGGGCGACAAAGCCGGCGTGACTATCCGCACCATGACACCGAACAATGAGCCGGTGGCGGTGGAAGGCAAGGTAACGTTTAAGCGCAACTGGTGGCGCGAGCCGACGCCGATGAAGGATGGCGCGCGGCAACCCGGCGGTTATGACGGCCAGGAAATGTTCAGCAAATTCGTCAAAACCAAT
Source organism: uncultured Rhodospirillales bacterium (assembly GCA_964494535.1). GTDB lineage: Bacteria > Pseudomonadota > Alphaproteobacteria > UBA9219 > RFNS01 > JAGOHT01. The sequence continues at coordinate 8,948 of CAZBSB010000031.1, read as the reverse complement.
GAGCGCGGCGAGGTGCTGTTCGAGTTTGAACCCGCCGAGGACGGCTATTACGTCGTGGAATTCACCGGCTTTGACAATGGCAATCCGGTGACGGCGCAAACCAGCGTCTTTGTCTGCAAAAGCTCCAGCACCACGATCGGCTATCAATATGGCGGGCTGCAGATCATCACGGAAAAAGACACCTATCAAGAAGGCGAGACGCTGCGCGCCATGATCGTGACCGACAAGCCGGACAGCTGGGTGCTGCTGAGCCAGGAAGGTGATGAACTTTATGGCCACCAGATGCTGCATCTGACCGGCAGCGTGAAACTGATCGAGGTGCCGGTCACGGCGCAATTGACGCCGAACTTCTTCTTCGCCGCCTTGAGCGGCGATCGCTATCAGCTGAAAACCACGGCGACGCAGATCATCGTTCCGCCTGCCAAGCAGTTCCTGAATGTTGCCGTGACGTCCGACAAGGCGGTGTATCAGCCGCAGGAAGAAGGCACCTTCGCCATCAAGGTTACGGATAAGGACGGCAAGCCGGTCAGCGCCGAAATCGCGCTGGGTCTGACGGACGCCGCCGTCTATGGCATTCAGGAAGAAATCGCCGAAGATATCCGGCAGTATTTTTATGGCGACAAGCGCCAGCAAAGCATCCAAACCCAGGCCAGTTTTTATCAGCGGCCTTATCTGAACTTGGTGCGTAGCGACAACAAAACGCTGATCACCGATGACGAGCGCGACCGGCAGCGCGCCGATGCCAGCAATGTCAACGGTCTGAAGAAGCAGGGTAAGGCGGATGATAATAAAAATTTCCGCGAGCGCGGCGCAGAAGAAGAACAGGTGCTGTCGCGCCTGGCCGGCGGAACGCGCCGTAACGAAGCACCAGCCTATCCGGCCTCAGCACCTATACCTATAGAAGCGGATAAACTAGCCGCGTCAAGCGAAGGCCGCCTCAAAGAAAGCATGGCGCAAAAACCCGAAGCCAAAGGCAAAGTTGGCTATGTTTTACGCGATAGTAAAGACGCCGATGGCGCCGCTGCCGGCTTCGGCGTTGAGCCGGAGCAAGTGCGCAACGATTTCCGTTCCACCGTCATCTGGCAACCCAGCGTCAAGACGGCGGCGGACGGCACGGCCAGCGTGACGGTGAAATATCCCGACTCGCTGACCACCTGGCGGCTGACGGCGCGGGTCAACACGCCCGATACCGCGGTCGGCACCATGACGCATGAAGTGCGCTCCAACAAAGAGCTGATGGTGCGGCTGCAAGCGCCGCGCTTCTTCACTGAGCGTGACCTGACCGTGGTTTCCGCTTTGATTGACAATATGTCTGACAAAACCCTCACCGTCAGCCCCGTGCTAAAGACCACCGGCCTCACGGTCACCGGCCTGTATCAGGACGGCAAATTTGTGAAAGGCGAGTTGACATCTGTTGAAGTGCCGGCCAACGGCCAAAAGCGTGTGGACTGGTCAGTGAGCGCCAACCAGGCCGGCACCGCGACCATTAAGGTCAGCGCGCTGACCAACAAGAAAGGCCTTTCCGACGCCATGGAGAAGACCTATCCAGTCATTCCGCACGGCATTGAGAAATTCATCGCGCAGTCGCTGGTGCTGCGCGGCGGCGATGCTGCGGAGCAGACCGCTTCGCTCAACCTGACTATTCCAAAAGAGCGCATCAAGGAAAGTACCAGCCTGCGGCTCACGGTGTCGCCGTCGCTGGCCGCCAATCTGCTGGACGCCCTGCCCTATCTGGCGGATTATCCCTATGGTTGCGTCGAGCAGACGCTAAGCCGCTTTTTGCCGGCTGTAATCGTGGCCAAGACCATGCGCGATCTCGGTATTTCCCGGCAAGACGCCGAAGCCTATATCAGCGATGTGCTGACGCCGCGCAGCGACCCGCAAGGCCATCCGCAACGCCGCACAGATGCCACGCTCTCGCGCCTAGACAGCATGACGCGGGATGGGCTGAAGCGGCTGGAGGAATTCCAACACAGCGATGGCGGTTGGGGCTGGTGGAAGGAAGGCGACAGCGACCGCTTCATGACCGCCTATGTGGTTTGGGGCTTGAGCCTGGCGCGGGATGCTGGTCTAACCGTCAAAAGCGATGTGCTGGCACGTGCCGTGCAATTCCTGCAGGTGCAACTCGTGCAGGAGGAAAACGCGCCGGACATGCTGGCCTGGATGCTGCACGCCCTGGCGCAGGCGCAATCCGACAGCGGGTTTGAAACCAAGCAGCGCGACCGGCTATGGGCAATGCGCGACAAGCTCAACCCCTACACACGGGCGCTCTTCGCGCTGGCGGAGCATCGCCGCGGCATCACCTCACGCAGCACGGTGCTGGCACAAAATCTAATCAACGGGATGGACGAGGACAAAGACAACGGCACCGCGCATTGGGGCGAGGCCGGCATTCATTACCGCTGGAGCGACGGCGGCGTGGAAGCCACGGCCTTTGTGGTGAAGGCGCTGGCGCAAATCGCGCCGCACAGTCCGCAGCTGGAGCCGGCCGTCAAATGGCTGACGCTCAACCGGCGCGGCGCCAGCTGGAAGAACACGCGCGACACCGCCATCGCCATTCTTGGCCTCAGCGATTACCTCAAAGCGACCCGCGAATTGGCGCCGGATTACGCCTATGAGGTGTTCGTCAACGGTACTTCCGTGCGTGCCGGCAAGGTCACGGCGACGAATGTGTTCACCTTCGGCCGCATCATTGACGTGCCGACCGAAAACCTGCGTGATGGCGCCAACGCCATCAAAGTGGTGCTGAAAGGTCAGGGCGCGCTGTATCTCGCGGCGCATGCCAAATATTTCACGTTGGAGGAAGGCATCACGAAAGCCGGCAACGAAGTCTTTGTGACGCGGCAATATTTCAAGCAATCAACCAAAGAGACGCTGATGAAAGGCCTGACGCAGGACTGGGCGCCGCTCAAGGATGGCGACGCCGTGAACAGCGGCGACCGTGTGCGTGTGGAGATCACGCTCGACGCCAAAAACCACTATGAATATCTCATCGCCGAGGATTACAAACCGGCCGGCCTGGAAGCGGTGGAGTTGAAAAGCGGCGCCGGCAGTTCCATCACGCTGGATCGCCAAGGTCGGGAAACGGCGGAGCGGCCGTTCCTCTATCAGGAATTCCGTGACCAAAAGGCGGCCTTCTTTCTGGATCGCCTCAAGCAAGGCAAACATCTCATCCGCTATGAACTGCGCGCCGAGGTTCCGGGCACTTTCCACGCCATGCCCAACCAGACGCACGCCATGTATGTGCCGGAAATCCGCGCCAACAGCGATGAAATGCGCCTCACGGTCAATGAGGCGGCAGCTAAGTAACGCTGGCCTGGGGCAAATCCAACCGATAGGGCAGTTCGATGCAATAGGTCGTGCCCTGGCCGGAGACGGTGCTGAGTTCAAAATGGCCGCCCAGTTGCGTAACAGCATGATACACTGCGTTCAGCCCGATGCCCCGGCCGGAATAGTGCGTCACTGCGGCGGCGGTGCTGATGTTGCGCTCGACCAGAGCGGCCAGCACTTCGCCGTCACTGCGCTCCAACCACAAGCCGGTAGCATCTGACGAATGCAGCTTCTGCCGCACTTTGGCGATATCTATGCCCGCGCCGTCATCTTGAATCTCCAGCCGCAGCCAGGCCGCGCCATCGGCCATCGTGTAGCGCGTGGTGGTCACGATCACGCAGCCGGTCTCGTCCTTGCCGCGATCGCGCCGTTCGTCCGGCAATTCGATACCGTGATCCATAATATTGCGGAACAGATGCAGCAGCGATTCGAAAACGGTACGATATTGTTCCGGCACGATGCGCGCATCAGCGCCGACAAAATGGATCGGCGCGATCTTCTTGTTGAAGCGTTCGGCCAGGTCGCTCAAATACAGATCATAATGCCGGAGATTGGCAGCCAGCGATTCCGTGCAGACTTGACGGATAAAATCCGCGCGCAGCTCAGCCAGGCCGCGCCCCGCAAGGTAATCGGCAAAGCCAAATAAAGTTTGGCGATCAAAACTGCTTTGATGCTCCAAGCGCAGCACGTCAATCCCCAACAGCTGGCGAAAATGCGCGATGATGCCGTCAATCTCCTGCTGCAACGCCATTTTATGGTATTGAATATCAGTAGCATTGCTCAACACTGGCATCTGTTCAAAATCATGCAGTGCGTTCATCAACCGCATGAGGCGGAAGGCGCCGGCGCCGGCCTTGAGTGTATGCGCTTCGCGCCGCAGGCACTCTTCCGTAGCGCCGGCAACCTCTGACAACAGAGAGGTGAATTCCGTCACATGCCGCATATAGGCGCCGAAGGATTGACGGTCTCTGAGCGCGCGTTCAATGGCTTCAAACGCGGCCTTGCGCTCTTCCGCCAGCGCCTGGGCGCGCACCTGTTCCGTCACGTCGGTGACGATCATCACAATATGCGCCAGCTTGCCCTGCTCATCCAGTTCAGGTTTGTAATCAAGGCGAATGCTACGCCCATTGGAATGCGGAAAAATGCTCGGCGCGAAACGCATAATTTCTTCGAAAGCCATGGCGTGGCCGCCGCCGAAGGCCAGGCGCAGCAGCGACGTGAAGCGCGCCTTGCGTTCCGGGTCAAGCCGCAGCACCTCCGCGATGGAACGGCCAGCCGGAATGATTTCCAGCAATTCTTCGCAGGCCTTGGCATAGACCGCCAGGCAAATGCCGTCCGCGCCGAATAGCAGGAACCCCTGTCCCAGGCAATTGACCATGGCGCCGATGCTGCGGTTAGCCGCCAGCAACTCGGCGGAACTCAGCGCCAGATTGCGCTCCGCTAAAGCCAAATTGCCTTCATAATTGGCATAAGAACCATCCACCACTTCCAGCAAGGCAGGCAGTTTTTCCAGCAGATCGGCGGCGTTGGGCGGCACAGCGGCGGCCGTGGGATCACGCAGCGCCACGGCTATCTGGCGCAATGTTTCCTCCGCGGCTTAGCTGCCCAGATAGCGCGCGAATTGACGCGATAATTTGCGTCCCCGCGCCATGCGTGCCTCAGGCCGACTGGCCGAACAGCGTGACCGTCATGGTCTGGTTATGCAGATGCGGCTTCTTGACCTGGCCTTGGAACGGGCAAATCTCGCCATAGGAATAAAATCCGGTCAGCACCGCGGCCTCGCCCAAAGCGGCGCGAATGACGCCGACTTCTTCATCCACATCGTCGCCCATCACCAATTTGCGGCCAACGCAGCTGATGAGAATGCCGAGCCGCGCCGTCGCGTCCTGCTGCCGCAGTTGCGCCGCCGCTTCTTGGCAAGCGTGCGCGGCGCCACCGATTAGCCCTTCGGTCTTGGCGTGCATGAGTTGCACGGCGGCGCCGACGGGCATATTGCCGGCGAGAATGAGGCTGCCGGCATTTTCGTCAATATTCAGAATGGTGCGCGTGACGCCGGCATGGCCGGCGCTGTCCGAGCGGACGATGAACGGATAATAAAGTCCCGCAGCTGGCAAATCCTTGGCTTTGTCGCCAAGATATTCCTTATAAAGCTGCAGCGCCGGTTTGCCGTCCAGCTCATAAAGAATATTGCCGCTGGCGCGCGTCACGCGCCGTTCGGGACCAAAGGGTTTCCAGCCACCTTGCGAGCCATAAGCCAACTGCGCCGTCTGGCCTTTCAAGCCCAACGCCACCACCGTGTCGGTGGTGATGGTGTCGTTATAGAGCGTATAGGTCTTTTCAAATTTGGCGTCATCGCCGGCCAGACCGCCGGTGACCGGAATCTGGTCGCCCAGCGCCGCCGTCATGCCGGCCACCATATCACTGCCATTGATGTTCAGCCCAGGCGCGAGCGCAAACACCGCTTCCGCCCCTTGTGCGCGCAAAGCCTGCCCCAGCTGCTCGCCTGTCGCCCGCGACGTCGTGGCATCAGCGATGGCGGCATGAGCCAGGCTAAGCTCGCCTGGCTCAAAACGCGCAGCGGTTAAAACCAGCGTGTTCTGATAGACAGCACCCCCAAAAATCTCACCCGCCGTGGAACAGCCGATGATCAAACATTCCGGAAATTGCGCGCGCAGGAACTTGCCCAAACCGCCATCCGCGAAGAACCGCGCATGGCCGAAAGCCAATATCAATGTCGGGGCCACAGGCGTGAAAGACGCCATCGCTTCTGCTTTCGGCGGTGTCGTCAGCTGCACTTGTTTAATCTGCATAGCCTGGCCTCTTCACAAAACGACACAAGTCAATTTATCACGCGTGAACGGCAATCACGGCGCGGCAGCGCTGGTCGTCCGCCATAAAGGGCATGATCATTTTCTCGGCATCGGCATAGTGGGCGCCGCTCATGGGCTGCAAAGCCTGGGGCAAGGCCATGACAAACCGACAGCCGCGACGGTTCAGCGCAGTTTTCACCATACCATAGACCATGTTGGTGATTTCCTCCACGGCGTCATTCATCACTGCAGCATTGTCCGTGTCTGTGATGCCGTAAGTCTGCAGAATTTTCACGACCGCCGGCCGGCTCAGCGCCAAAATCAAGGTGCCGTGATCACGGTCGCTCTCTTTCATCGCCACGGAGCAAGCTACGCTGGCATCCAGCGCCAACGCCCGCTTGTCCAGGCTCCATTTTTCCACCTTGATGTCAAAATTGAACGTGTCGCGCAGCGTCGTCTCCACGGCAATCCGCAGAAACTCCGCCACCTCTTGGTCAAGCGCCAACCCGGTCACACGGCACCTGCCCGGCCGCGGCGCCAGACCGCGACGGCGTTCAGCTTGTCCGTGATTGTTTCCGGCTTGAACGGTTTGGTGATATAGGCCGTAGCGCCCGCTTCCATCGCCTTGACGATATTGGTGTCGTCCGCTTCCGCCGTCAGCATGATGACGGCCGTGGCGGCATGACGCGGATCGGCGCGAACCGCCAACAGCGCGTCATAACCGTTCATCTCCGGCATACTCCAATCCAGAAACACGGTGCTATAGGGTTTGCCATCAGATGCTGCTTGATTGAGGCGCGCCAGCCCATCGGCGCCACCGGTCGCCTCATCAACCGTCGCACTGCCTTGCTCCTGCAGAATGGCGCGCACCATCCGGCGCACCAGCGCATGATCGTCAATGATCAGGAATTTATCGTCCAGAGCCGACATGTCGGACTTCCTTCCCGTAACGCTCACGGAATAAAAGTATCAAGCTGCTTTGAGACGAAGAGTTTTAACCATGCCAAGTTAAGGCGGCCTTAATCGGCGCCAGAGCGACGCCACGACCAGGCGAACAACGTCGCAACCTTAAAAAAACGTAAAGAATTTAGTGCAATCACGGCTTCGACCCACTGCCGCCAGTTTTGGCAGACTGCTCCCGCACGAGGATATGTCCTTAATGCGCCTCAGCCCAATTGAGCGCCTGCCCGGCCTCCGCGACCAACGGCACGCGCAGTGCCAGCACCGGCGCCGGTGCTTGCTCCATCACTTGCCGCACCAACGCCGCTGTGGCTGGCGCTTCATCCGCCGGCACTTCAAACAGCAATTCGTCATGCACTTGCAGCACCATGCGCCCGCGCAGCCCAGCCTGTGCCAGCGTCGGCGGAATACGGATCATGGCGCGTTTGATAATGTCCGCCGCCGTGCCTTGAATTGGCGCGTTGATGGCCTGGCGCTCGGCAAAGGCGCGCCGCGCCGGATTTTTTTCCGCGCTGCCCTGGATATGCACCCGGCGACCGAACAAAGTGGTGACGTAACCATTGGCGCGCACAAAGGCTTTGGTGGCCTCCATCCAGTCGCGCAATTCATGGAACCGATCCAGATATTGTTTGATGAAGGCATTGGCCTCCCCCGGCGTGCAGCCGATTTGCTTCGCCAACCCAAAGCCGCTGATACCATAGATAATGCCGAAATTCACCGCCTTGGCGGCGCGGCGGCGTTCCGCCGTCACTTGGTCCAGCGGTAGGCCGAACACCTGGGAGGCCGTGAGCGCATGAATATCCACCCCGTCGCGGAACGCGGCAATCAGCGCCTTGATGCCCGCCATTTCGGCCACCAGTCGCAGCTCGATTTGCGAATAATCTACCGACAATAACTGGCAACCATCCGCTGCCACGAAGGCGCGGCGAATAGCGCGCCCGTCCGGCGTGCGAATGGGGATATTCTGCAAATTGGGATCGGTGGAAGATAACCGGCCGGTCGCCGCGCCGACCAGCGAGAACGACGTATGCACCCGACCAGTGCGCGCCGTAATCTGCTCCTGCAGCGTTTCGGTATAAGTCGACATCAGCTTGGCGAGGCCGCGCCATTCCAGCAGCTTGACGACGATTTCATGCCCCTGCTCCGCCAGCGGCTCCAGCACGTCGGCGCTGGTGGCATAGGCGCCGTTTTTGCCGCGCACCCCGCCGGGCAGCCCCAGCGCGCCGAACAAGACCTCGCCGAGTTGTTTCGGCGACCCAACATTGAATTCATGCCCCGCCAACCGGTGAATATCCGTCTCCAACACAAACAGACGTTGCGCAAAATCATTGCTCAACTGGCGCAGCACGCCGCGGTCAACCAGCACGCCCGCCGTCTCCATGGCGGCCACCACCGGCACCAGCGGCCGTTCGATGCGCTCATAAAGCCGCGTCACCTTGGCCGGCGCCAATTGCGGCTTGAGGTGATGCCACAGGCGCAGCGTGAAATCGGCGTCTTCCGCGGCATAGGCGCAGGCTTGCTCCAGCGGCACGCGGTCAAACGTGATCTGGCTCTTGCCGCTGCCGGCCACGGTGCTGAAAGGTATCATGTCATGGCCGCAATGCAGCTTGGCCAGCTCGTCCAGCCCATGGCCATGCGCGCCGGCGGCCAGCGCGAAGGAGAGCAGCATCGTGTCGTCATAATTCACGATGGTGAGGCCATGCTGCGCCAGCACCTGCCAATCGAATTTCAGATTATGGCCGATTTTCAGAATTGCCGGATCAGCCAGCAGCGGTTGCAACAGCGCCACGATGTCAGCCAGCTTTGCCTGTTTGGGTGCCGCACCGCCAAAATCCAGCGCACCCTCGC
>CAZBSB010000030.1:0-15432 GCA_964494535.1 uncultured Rhodospirillales bacterium | reverse complement strand
TGCGTATCTGACCCGTGCGGATCTGGCCGGTGCGGATCTGGCCGGTGCGTATCTGACCGGTGCGGATCTGGCCGGTGCGGATCTGGCCGGTGCGTATCTGGGCGGCGCGAATCTGACCGGTGCGGATCTGGCCGGTGCGGATCTGGCCGGTGCGTATCTGACCGGTGCGTATCTGGCCGGTGCGGATCTGGCCGGTGCGGATCTGGCCGGTGCGTATCTGACCCGTGCGGATCTGGCCGGTGCGGATCTGGCCGGTGCGTATCTGGGCGGCGCGAATCTGGACGGCGAAACGCTTACCTCAACGCCAATATCAATCACTAATTTACATTGGCCTGTGCTAATTACGCAGGGCTATATGAGGATTGGCTGTAAACGGTTTACACATTCGGAATGGGCCGACTTCGATAATGCACAAATAGCGGAAATGGATGATCGTGCATTGGTTTTATGGAATAAATGGAAGGTGTCTTTGTTGGCAATGTGCGATGCCATAAGAGGCGAAGCATGAACCCGCGCCCCGACAAATATATGCAGGCGGTCGTGAATTATGCGATCAGCTTGGCCGGCACAAACCGCGTAGGCGCTTGCCGGTACATGGCCGAACGTAACGTGCCGAATGACGTGATTGTTCGCGTCCTGGCACATCCTAAACAACGTCGATAGGAATCTACATGAACAACACAACACCGTTTCGCCGCGTCAATTTGTTGATGGCCGCAATGGCCGCTTTGGCCGCTCAAGGTATGTCCATGCCGTCGATCATGGCACAGTTAGGTACGTACCAGTCGCGCGGCAAAGGTCGCGGCACAGCGCCGACTCAGCACGGACACAAGCACGCATCGAAGTACATGCCGCATCAAGGCAAACGCGAATGCGAGCGGCGTGTTCGGCAGATGGCAAAATCGCATTCTGAACAACGGAGATAAGCATGGAAAACACAACATCACTAAATCCATTTACCGCTCAACCTGCTGGCGGCAACGGTGGCGGCGCCCTTGCTTTGCAAATCCTTGGCCTTCAACTGGTCGCCAACCTGGAATCTTGCCATTTCGTAGACCCAGACAATCTCGGCTTCCTCGTCATACCCACAGAAGCCCGTTGATATGAGACTAAGAAGCCCCTTCGATGCCCCTTCGATGGGTATCCCTGTATCCGCAGAAAGGTAGGCGACAGGCAAGTGATACATGCCGATCATGTTGGCGTGGGGGCTTGTAAGGAGGTAGAGGGCGACAAGCTGCGCATCGACGCCGAGCTTCCTGATGGCCTTCCCGGTCGGGCCGATCCAAATCTGGGGTGACACCTTCGAGTAGTCACGCATTTTTCGCTTCCCTGCGCCGATAAACCGTCTTACCCTCGATCACAATGGACATCGCACCACCGTCACCTTTCGACCGTAACATAGCTCTGACAACACGTTTTACCGTGTCCTCGCCGTAGCCAGAATCCGCGAACTCTGCGCGGACTCGCTTGATACGCTGGTCCTTCCAGTAGCTTCCTGACATCGCTTTCGGGCGCTTGGCGTTGCGCTTTTTCTCTGGGTGCTCTGCCTTGGCATACACCGGCTTGCTGGCTCCACCTGTCTCGATTGAGCGTATCCATGACTCGACGTAGACCGGGCTTTCCGGATCTTCGGACATGCGTTTCAGAACCAGCCCGGTGTAGATGGACTCCGAACCAATCCTGGCCGCGACCTCGGTCACGACCATAGGCTGAGAGAGCGCTTCCAGGATGAATTTCCCGGTCACTGTCTCGGTGGTCAGGTGGCTGATCCGAATGGACGGCCTAGCTACCTGTTCTCCTTGACCGTAGACCCATTGAGACACCAACTTGAGCCTGTCATTGAGGCGCCACCGGGCGATATGAGCCAGCCCAAGGCTGCCGAACTCTGTGAGGATGTTTTGGGCGTTGGCGCGCGATACGCGGCACCCAGCGGCGACAGAATCACAATCCTGGATGCCAGTCTTGAGCGCGTCGTAGACACGGCAATAGGCGTTCCCGTTATTCATCACGCACCGCCTTCGGCTTGGCTGTTTTAGCGGTCTGCACATACCCGGTATGGTTGCCGATTTAGTCATGGTCAGCCTCAAAAGGGAATTTAATAGGGTTGCTGCGACGGGCTATTTCTTCTTCGCAGTAGGCGAGGAACTTCTGTCCTTCGTGCCCGCCGAACCACATCACAAGATGCTCGGCGCATTCGTAGTCGTCGGCCGTCAAATCGGCAGGCTTGCGGACAAGTCCAAAACCGAAGCCGGGATCGAAATGCTCGGTTCCCATGCAATGCTCAAGCGTCCTGATCCCATGATTTAAGCCAACCTTCCGGGCGTTTTGCACAACCCAGGCTGCCAGGTAACTGTTCTCCATAGTCATGGCTTTGCGGTCAGCCAAGGTTCTGGCTTCACGCAGAAACGACCCGCCGCAGTTTGTACCGAACCACGTCACCAGGCTTGCAGCTAGGGTCGCCTCCCTTTGCCCGGAACGACGCTGATAAGCCCCGAGACAGGCGTCAAGCTGAGTTGATTCGTCACCCATGAAAAAGCGAGGCGGAATGGCCATGAGCCGCGTCCATGCCTCGGAAAATACGACTTCGCCGATGATGTCTTGGCGCACTGGCATGGACGGGTTGTGCGTCAACGGCACAAGGTCGAGATTTCCAGTTTTAGTCATGGCTGGCCTCGCTGCACTTGTGGCCAGGAAGGCTATCGCTCCAGGTTTCCCAATACGGTTGGCTTGCGAATCTTTGCATCTGAACCTCATGCCGATCACAGACCCGGCAGCGCCGATCATAGGGATTGTGATACACCCAGCGATGGCGACGGTTGAACAAGTAGAAGCCAAGCCCACAACCAGCACACACGAACAACCAAAAGAAGATGTCAGCCATTGATGCTCCTTGTGATTTCGTCCTCGACGATGGCGGCCGCGTCCTGCCACCGTGGCAGCCGGGCCTTGATGATTTCCTTGCCGCGCCAGGCATCGAACTTCCCGGACGCGACGACGACCGTGTAATCCTGCTTCACGCCGTCCAGATAGGCGCGACGGTGGTATTGGTCGACCTTTTCCCATGTCACCCGAGGTTTATCGGACATTTTTCTTCGGCGGTTTGCGGTGCGATATTGCGGCAAGCGTCAGCGCATCGTCTACGTGCTTAGGCGCTCCGTGTCTTTCCCACCTAAAAACGCGAGGTTGCGGCATTCCAACGGCGTCCGCTATCTGCTGCTGCGTCCATCCGGAGGCTCTCATTTTCTTGATGTGGTCTTGTGTTTTCATGCTCATTATCATGGACCAAAAAAATCACGGCGTCAATTCTAAGAAAAATAATATTTTTTCAATGTGTCGTTGACTTGATAATTTTTTGGCGTATATTGGGATGGCGCGTAAATATTGCGCATCATATATCGTAGGAACTCTGGAGGCATCAAATGACAAACACAGCAGTTGCAACACAACAAGGCGGCGCGCTTGCGATCAGCGACCAAGAGCTTATGGGCGTGCTGGAAAGCAGCCTTTACCCTGGTGCTTCGCCCGAATCAATCAAGATGGTCATCGGCTACTGCAAAGCGGCTCAACTGGATGTGATGCAGAAGCCCGTGCATATCGTGCCGATCTGGGACGGCAAGGCCAAGCTGATGCGGGATGTCATCATGCCAGGCGTCGGCCTGTATCGCACGCAAGCCGCGCGCAGCGATGCCTATGCCGGCGTGTCGGAGCCTGAATTCGGCCCGGACGTTACCGAAAACATCGGCGGCGTATCTATCACCTACCCGGCATGGTGCAAGGTGACTGTGCGCCGCGCCATGAAGAACGGCAACACGGCAGAGTTCACCGCCACCGAACGCTGGAAAGAGAACTACGCCGTTAAGGGCGGGCAGGAAAAGAGCATCGCGCCCAATGCTATGTGGCAGAAGCGCCCATACGGGCAAATCGCCAAGTGCGCCGAGGCCCAGGCTTTGCGCAAAGCATTCCCTGAAGTGGGTAGCGCACCGACCGCCGACGAAATGGAAGGTAAGCAGTTTGGAGACGATCAGGCTATCGACGGCGAAGTGATCCGCGACGAGCCGAAGCAGAAGCAGGCAACCGCAAAACCAGAATGCAATGCCGAGACTTTCTGGAAAAACATGGCGAAGGTTCAGGGCGCCCTGACTGACGGAAGCAGTACACCGGAGTACGTCATTGAGCAATTTCAGAAGCGGTACACACTGACCGCAGATCAGCTAGCGTCGATCAGGACGTACAAGAAGTCAGAAGCGCCCGCCGAAGGCATGACCTTTGCCCGGGTCGCTGACGCGCTCAACAAGGCCGGCGACACAGAAACCCTGGATGTCCGCGCCGACCTGATACGACAAGTTTCCGACGAGCAGCAGCGCGCAGAACTGGCGGATATGTACCGCGCCATCCGCGACAAGATGATGGAGGAATAAGTGACCGCCTTCATCGCCGTCTGGTTCGCGTTCTGTGCCGGCTTTGTAGCTGGCGCGGTGTGGAAAAAAATCAACTCCGAAGGGAATGAAACATGAGCAACTCAACACCATTTCGCCGCGTTAATTTAATGATGGCTGCCATGTCCGCACTGATGGCGCAAGGCATGTCAATGCCATCGATCTTAGCCCAGGTTGGCACGTACCAGTCGCGCGGCAAAGGTCGCGGAACGGCGCCGACTCAGCACGGCCACAAGCACGCATCGAAGTACATGCCGCACCAGGGGCCGCGCGAATGCGCTCGCCGCGTCCGTCAACTGTATCTCAACGATCCGTTGGAGGTGTAAGCCATGCTGATCAGCCTCGAAACCTGCATGGCGATCTATGCCGCATACCGTGAAATCAATGCCGGCGAGAAACTGCTGGCCGACATGAAAGCAGAGCGCGAGAAACATCGCTTCGATGAAGTGGACAAGTACGCGCCGACACTGAAGGACGCTTTCGGTCGCGCTCGCCAATTGCAGCTTGGCGTCCCGTCCGGGGAAAACGCGCACCGGATTTTCGATGTCAGCCCAGTGCTTGCCGAGTCCGTGATTCGCGCCCACATCGAAATCAAGCGTGCCGAACTCGTTGAAGCCAATGAACGCGCCCGCATCGAGTTGAGCGCGTCACCTGTCGAAGAAAGGGAAGGTTAAGCCATGAAAATAGAACTCATCCAAGGCTCGCCTGAGTGGCACGCCCACCGTGCCAGCCACTACAACGCCAGCGAAGCCGCCGCCATGCTTGGCCTGTCCAAGTACAAGACACGACAAGACCTGATCCGCGAGAAGTCTACCGGGATCACGCCAGAAATTGACGACGCCACACAACGCCGGTTTGACCGAGGCCACGAAATAGAGGCTATCGCCAGGACGTTTGCCGAGGAATTTCTTGATCTGGACATCGGCGAGGCGCTTCAGCCATGCGTGTTCGCCGAGGAAATCGACGGGTTGAAACTGTCAGCCAGCCTGGACGGGTTGAACGGCTCGACTATGTGGGAATGCAAGTCGCTGAATGCCGAACTCAAGGATGCAATGAGCCAAGACCGCATCCCGGATATGTACCATCCGCAGATGGAGCAGGGGTTGATGCTTTCTGGTGCCAAAAAATGCCTATTCACGGCATCAGATGGCACGCGCGAAGGCACATATCATGTTTATTACGTCAGCAATAGCAAAACTCTAGCCAGGATCATCCCGTCATGGAAGCAGTTCCATGAAGACCTTGCCAACTACCAGCACGTTGAAGCCAAGCCGGCGCCGGTAGCTGCTGCAATCGACGCCCTGCCGGCCCTGCTTGTCCAGGTCGAAGGCCGAGTCCTGGCTACAAATCTTGACGTGTTCAAGGAATCGGCGCTCAAGTTTATCGCCGGGATCAACACCAACCTGCAAACCGACCAGGACTTCGCCGACGCCGAGAAGACGGTGAAGTTCTGCAAGGACGGCGAGGAACGTCTGGAGTTGGTCAAGGCTCAAGCCCTGGCGCAGACGGCATCGATCGACGATCTTTTCCGCACCATCGACAACATCAGCGCAGAGTTGAAAACGAAGCGCCTGCAACTGGACAAGCTGGTCAAGGCAGAGAAGGAGAACCGGAAGATCGAGATTATCCAGCAGGCAAAAGACACATTCCAGCAGCATGTATCAGCGCTGAACAAGCGCATCGGCGGCTCATGGATGCCAGGATTGATGCCGGCCTTTGCCGAGGCCATCAAAGGCTTGAAGTCGCTGGACTCCATGCGCGAGAAGGTCGGAACGACATTGGCGAACGCCAAGATCGAGGCGAACGAGATTGCCGACCGGATAACTGACAACAGGAATAGCCTTGATGGCGACCCGCCTCAATATGGCTATTGGATGTTTTTGTTTCCAGACTTCGCCAGCGTTTGTACAAAAGCGCGCGAGGACTTCGACGCATTGCTCGCTTCCCGTATAGCCAAGCATGAGGCCAGTATTGAAGCCGAACGCGCCCGCATCCAGGCCGAAGAACGCGCCAAGGCCGAACGTGAGGCGGCGGCGAAGATCGAAGCCGCCAAGCAAGAGGCCGTTCGACAAGAGCGCGAGCGCGCTGAAGAAGAACGCCAAAAAGAATGGCTTGAAGAACAGCGCGCGCAACTGCTTGCTGATTCCGAGAAGAAGCTCGCCGAAAGTTCATTCACGACCGGCGTTTGCGTTCCGGCTACTGGCGGCCCGGGCGAGAACAGCGCCGCACCCAATACCACCCGCGAAGGCGAGCCGGCTATGCCTGCCGGGGCTGGGCCTGAACCTGCCCAGCCAGTTGTTGAGCCTACCGAATGGGCGATCTACTTCTGTGGCTACGGTGGCGACCTGGAGTGTGAGCCGGCTTTCATGGATGAACAATGGATTTACACCAAAGATCGCGCCATGAAAGAAGCCGACAAGTTGAACGATCTCGCCCTTGAACACGAAACGCCGCGCCCCGGAAATTTGTGTATTTATGAGGCTCGTCCGGCCCCCGCTGGATACGGGAAAGAAATGCAGGCGGCAATCGTGGCTGCACAAGACACCGATCAGTTTGCCAACGCCGGCAAGGCGATAGATGACGGCGCCACCATGAAACTCGGCGACATCAGCGCGCGCCTCGGGTTCACCGTCACAGCCGACTTCATGGCTTCGCTTGGCTTCCAGCATATCCGCCAGGAAAAGAACGCCAAACTGTATCGCGCCTGCGACTTCGGCGGCATCTGCCAGGCTATCGCCAGTCACGTCATGGAAGTTTCGGCATGGGATAGGAGGTTGGCGGAATGAACGCGCACACGAATGAGCCGTGGCCGGTATTTACCGATATTGCCACTATGGTGACACCTAATCCGGACGGAACGCCGGTCGCCATCATTTCTTGGGATGACTACATCAGGGCGCGTGCTTGCGTGAATGCTTGTGCCGGCATCCCGAATGAAGAACTGGAATGCGATAACGTGACGTTTGCAAAGTTGCTTCTTGAGCGTGCCAAGTTCCGGTCGCAGCGCGACAAGCTTCTAAAGTTGCTTCTTGAGCGTGCCAAGTTCCGGTCGCAGCGCGACAAGCTTCTGGCGGCTTTGTCAGAGCTTATCGAAGTGACCGATGAGCCGCCAGAATCGAACTGTTCATGCCACATATCGCCGCCATGTAACGATTGCGTTGAGTATTCTGGCATCCGCCGTGCGCTGGTGGAGTGTGCGCGTGCGGCCATCAATGACATAGAGGCATCATGACAACCAAACCAACAATCCCAATGTGCGAATGCAAGTCGAGCCAGGTCAAGGCGTTCGGCCATGATCCGGCAACCAACACACTCGCTGTCGAGTTCAACAGCGGTGTTTACCACTATGCCGGCGTGCCGGCCGAGGTGTTCGAGGAAATGAAAAAGGCCGAGTCTGTCGGTCGTTTCCTTGGGCAGAGCATCAAGGGCAAGTTCGAGTTTTCCAAAGTTCAACCTGAAGAAAAGGAGTGACCAAGTGAACGCAGCAAAACCCCTGAACGAGAACATCCGCGAGGTGCGGATCATTGACGAGAACAACGACTTGCGCCCGCTCCTGGACGTGGCCGGCGAGAAATTCGCTGAACTTATCAAGGCCGTCACCTCCACCAACAAGGCAGGCACGCTCACGCTGAAGATCGACGTGAAGCCGTCCACCGCTGGCGCCCTGGCCGTCAAGGGCGACTGTAACGCCAAGATGCCGAAAGGTATGCCGGCCGAGTCGCTGTTGTGGGCTACACCGGACGGCAACCTACTGGCCGAAGACCCGAAGCAGATCCGCTTGCCGCTACGGGCCGCTGAAGCGCCGGCCGCGCCGACCGAACTGAAGCAGGCCGCAGGCTAATTTTCAACGGGCGGACTTTGCCGTGTCGAGCCACGGAGCAGAGCCGGCGCAAGGTCCACTTGCACTTGTCCGCCCACCCAACACAAGGAACTGAGTAATGAGCATCGAAAACGTACCTGATCAAATGATTGCCAGCGAAACCGGCATGGCGCTTTCTATGGGCGCAGCCCTGTCCGATCCGAAGTCGGCTGAATCGCAAATTGGCGAAATCCCGTTTGTCGTCGTTCCTGACGGCTTCCATGTCGAAGACCTAGAAAAGTATCTTCCCGTCCCGGTACGCAAGCGCGCCGCCGTGGTTGTGTCCGACTCGTCCAGCTTCATTGTTTATTGCACCAAGCACGCCGTAACCGATGCCGCAACAATCTACGCAGCCATCGATAACAAACTGCAAACCCTGTCCATCGTCGCCGTTCTGGATGACCACAAGGCGCAACAAGGAAGCGCAATGTGGCGCGACCATACCTGCACGTTCAACCCGAAGCGCGCCGTCGAGTGGACCCGCTGGCAGAACAACAACAAGAACCCGATGAACCAAGCCGACTTCGCCGCCTGGCTGGAAGATAACCTGTCCGACATCGCCGCCGTGCCAGATATGCCGACCGGCGCGCAAATGCTTCAGATGGCGCTTGGCTTCGAGGCCAACAGCGACAAGCGTGTGAAGTCGCGCATCAACCTCCAAAACGGCAGCGTCCGGTTCGAGTTTGTCGAGGACGAAACCAAGGACACCCGCACCAGCATGGAAGTGTTCCAGCGTTTCAGCCTGGGCCTGCCGGTTTTCGACGGATCGGCCAGCGCCTACCAACTGGATGCGCGCCTGAAGTACCGCGAGAAGGAAGGCAAGGTGTCGTTCTGGTACGAACTGATCCGGCCTGATCGTGTGTTCAAGACGGCGGTGGCCGAGGAACTTGCCAAGATCGGCGACGGCACGAAGTTCCTGATCGTCTACGGCAAGCCCTGGTAACGGATAACGGGCCGGGAAACCGGCCTGGTTTAAGTCGGCGCTGGCAGTACGGCGATACGGGCATGACCCCTAACGCAAAAGTCACCGGCTCGCCGGCCTTATCGGCGAGTCCGTGTAGACTGCCGGGTTCGGCGGCCGGCACCAACGAAGCTCCGTAGTACCAGCGCCGACTTTTGAAAAGGGAAGACGATGAACAGGCAATTTGCAATGGGCGCGGCAACAGCGCTCTGGGTGATGATGATGATTCAGGATTGGTACGGCCTCGAAGGCTACATCCAGCATGTGCGCGACCACTGGATTGAACTGCCGTGGTGGGTGGGCGGTGCAATAGCCGCATTGAGCGCTTGGCTTGGGCGAGACAAGACGCCTAACGTAGAAGTGAGCGGCCTTGCGCCGCTTGCGGCGGAAGTTCCGCTCGACTGCCGGGTTGGGCCTCACAGGTAGGAGACGCGAAATGTGTTACGGCTGCGAACTGAAAAGCACGCTCGGCGAAAAGACGATGGAAGAATACCTCGACATCCGTTGCGACTACGGCGTGATGAACGCTCAGATGACAGAGCTTTTGAACAGGATGCTGTCGTTTGAGAAGACCATCACCGACAGGGAGCAGCGGAAGGCCTGGCACGCAACGCGAAAACGCGTTCTTCTGGCAAAGAAACTGGCGGGCGAAGCTATGTCGCATGTGAGGCCAAACATAGATTCGACGACACACCCCGTCCGCGAATCTGGTGATAGCTGAGTTTTGCGACACGCCAACTAAAACACTCAACTAATGCCCACAGTAACTCTACATCTCGGCGAACACGGCAAGCTGGAAGGCTTGTCGGAGCGTGACCGTAAAGCCTACGCCAAGTTTCGCGTGCGCCTCGAAAGCCTGGGCAACGAGAGCATCACGTTCACCTGGCGAGAGCCGAGATCAGGGCCGTATCACCGTCGTTTTTTTGCCATCCTGAATCGTGTATTCGAGTCGCAAGAACAATTCCAGGACGACGAACATCTGCTGACGTGGCTAAAGGTTGGGGCTGGCTATGCGGATCTAGTTCCAGGGCCGAAGGGAAAGCCAGTAGCGATGGCGCGATCTATTTCATGGGCCAATCTAGATCAAGCCGAGTTCGAACCAATTGCGATGGCGATATGGGCATTCCTGCGCTCACAGCATGCGACACGATTCCTCTGGCCAATGCTTGACGACATACAAGGCATGGCTATGGTGGATACAATTTTGGCGGAGTTTGGCGAATGACACCACGGAACTTCAAGTGCTGGGAGTTTGTTTACGAGCCTGGGGCGGATGAGGGTAACGACCAACTAACAGGCGCTGCGCGCCGACGATTGAAGGAGTGATGAACGTGAAAGAAGCGATGAAGGTTGAAGAGGTTGCCGGCGCAGCGCCCGGGTTGAGCGCCGGGAAGTTGTGGCTTGTGGCCGCGCTGAAGGTGGTGAGAAATGCGCTGCAAAGAATGTAAATGGCTTGGGGTGGCGCCAGGCAAAGACGGCAAGGTACGGGTGGCGTATGGGGTAGCGTATCCGTGCCTAGCGCCGGTGCCGGAGCAACCAAAACTACCAACATGCGTGATTTCTGCGCCTGGGTTTTGCTGGCCACCACAGAGGTTGCCTGTGTATTCGGAAGACGGCAAAGACTGTCTGGTGTTTTCGATGCGCATAGACTGATGGTGCCCAACGCCGAAGCATCATGGGCGCGAAGCGTCTCGCTGGATGCGCCTGTTGGGCGCGAATCTGGCGAAAGCTGAGTTTTGCGAATGACGCCACGAAAAATAAAGTGCCGCACCTGCAAACAGCCTTTCGCACGCCAGAACTCGCTACAGGTTGTTTGTTCGATGGCCTGCGCAATCGAGTACAGCAAGGCCACCAGGGCGAAGATAGAGGCCAAGGAATACCGAGCCAAGCGCGAGGCGATGAAAACCCGCCAAACGTGGCTACGCGAGGCACAGGCAGTGGTGAACGCATACGTGCGCGCGAGGGATGCGCGCCTACCGTGCGTTTCTTGCGATATGCCGGCTACATGGGATGGGCAATGGCATGCATCGCATTTCCGCAGCGTAAAGGCTGCATCGGCCATCAGGTTCAACCTTTGGAATATCCACAAAAGTTGCAGCGTGTGTAACAACTGGAAAAGCGGTAACCTGAGCGAGTACGAACCAAAATTAAGGGAAAAGATCGGAGATGAAAAGGTTGACTGGCTGCGGACACAGTCGCATGCAAGGGCTTACGATATCGAGTATTTAAAACGGATCAAGAAAATATTTACCAAAAAACTAAAGACAATACAATGTAGAATGCGCTAGCATGTAACTTGTACTGCATTTATGGTGAAGATGATGGAAGCATCAAGGGTAAGAGAAGTGCTCGACTACGATAAATCGACAGGTGTAATGACTTGGCGCGTGAAGCACAGGAACGGGAAGCCCGCTGGGTGTAGAAGGAAAGATGGATATTACGTGATCCGGATAGATTATGTATTGCAATACCGGCATAGGCTAGCGTGGTTGCACACGTACGGGATACACCCGACTTACACGATAGACCATATCAACGGAATCAAAGGCGATGATCGTCTAGCAAATCTGCGAGACGTACAGATAGAAATAAACTCTCAAAATCAAAGAAGACCGAAATTACCGCAAACACTAAGCGGATATTTAGGGGTACAGAAAAATCATGGTGGGTGGCAGGGTCATATAACAGTCAAAGGGAGACGCCATCTGCTCGGGACATACAAAACGCCAGAAGAGGCACATCAAGCGTACATAGCAGCTAAACGACGTATGCATGAAGGATGCACGATATGACGCCAAGCGGATCAAAGCCGAGTACCGGGCGAAACTGAAGGAGTTGCAAAATGGACCACGTTGACTACCTACGCCGATACAACGCATGGCGACGGGGTGAGGACGAGCGGACGTTCGAGGAATCCGGCCTATCGGCAACGGACATCGGAGTTGCGATTACCGCCCTCGTAGACGAGGTGGAAACGCTGCGCCGGCTACTCCGTGCCGCTGAACCTCACGTTTACGCATCGGCCGGGGCGGCGCATATGCTGGATGGATTCCGGCCGAAGCGTCATCCGATTGATGACTTAATGGACGAGATCAAGGATGCGATAATGGAAAAATGAAGATCTACAACCGCGACCCGCTCGACATCCTCATCGACATCGAGTCGCGTACATGCAAAGGGTGTATGCACGAAATCATTCTGTTCGACCGCAGGCATTGCACGAAGGGGAAGAAGCACGGCCGGCGCTGCAAGACCTATTTCAACCAGGACGACGAAAGGCGGGGCGATGAGCGAGAAAAGGTGGCGCATGAGAAGTGATCAATTGGCGAAAACGGGATACAAATACGCGCCAATCTGGCGCAGGCTTCGGTGCATCGAAGAGATTGCCTATCAGGACGAGTCGAGGCACATCATCGAGATGAAAGCGGCCATCATGAAGCTGAAGCACCTGTGCATTCCTGCGAACAGCGGCTCAGTGGGGAGCAAAGGAAGCCCTGCGGCACACCCTAGCCGCCATCCGCGCGACTACAATGTGCGCCATCGATCCGTTCAAGGTGCCCGCCGATGGAAAATAACGACGCCTCTTCGATAGTGACCACACGACAAACCGAGCGCGGCATGGACCGCCTGCGAAACTGGGCGAGATGGGCTGTTGGTGGATCAATACGCATGGTGATGAAGCATTACTACCCGTCCAAGGCAATGGTTTGTGGCGAGTACAAACGCACCAGCGATGAAGGCGACTACGATGACCCGATCACGCCTATAGACGAGATCGACGCCGGCATAGTGGAACATGAAATTCGAATGATGCCGGCGCATCTCTGTCACGCCATTCGCTACCACTTTACAGGCAGGGTTCCAGTGAACTGCATCATCCGTTTCGAGCGGATTCCGCACGATCAATTGATTGGTTTGGTTGAGCAAGCGGCAAGGAGGTTGGGATGAATCTTTCCTGTAACAGGTATGAGTTGAAAACGAACATGCTCAAGAAGCAGGTTACAGCCTTTGAAGATTATGTCATGCAAGACGGGAGACCACAGAGCATCGTTGTCGATGGGGTTCGTTGGCATCACCGCGACGCATATAAAACCGCATGGGATGTAGCCAAACAAGCCAGGGTTGCGCTTGAGCGTGAAATGTTGTGGGGAAAACAAAAAATAGAAAATGAGCGCAGAAAATTATTTGATGAGTTTGTCGGAAGAGAGGAGTCCATAACGAAAGCGGAGCGCGTAATTAAAGAGCGTGACGCATTGGCCGCCGCTATCAAAAAAATACGTGCTGCACTGAAAGGAATGACCGCATGACCCCGAGAGAAACCATCCAAGGCTACACCGCCCCGCAACCCGGCGAGGTCTGCGTCCACTACGACGCCTGCGACGTGACCCACATCTACGACGCCGACAGCTTCGACGAGACCCAGGTCGAGCTCATGACCACCGCAGGCGGCGAGATCGACCCGCCACTGGTCATGCACTACGAGGCGCCCGCGCTTCAGTTCATGAAGCCGTGCGGTGAATGCGGACTGTGCTGCATGGTCCTGGCTGTCGAAGAGATCGACAAGCCTGCCGGGAAATTGTGTGAGCACTTCCGGCCAGGTAAAGGCTGCTCGAAGGTCGACGATGCGGACAGACCGGCGTCATGCGAGCGTTTCGATTGCCTATGGCGTCAAGATGTCGACGGGCATCTTCCTGCCTTCCTGCGCCCGGATAGGTGCCATGTGATGTTTGGCCCGGCGCTGAACTCGCACGGCGTCACCGCCTACGTTCACCCGAAGCACCCGGAAGCCTATCGCGACCGCAAGGTGTGGCCGTTGATTCAGGCGCTGCGCAAGGCGGATACTCCGGTGTTCGTGGTGGTCGGCGATAAGCGGATGAGGGTCGAGTGATGGACAAACATGAGCGCATTAAACGCCCTTTATTGACGATGTAAGCGAATGTCTTTGACGAGCGGTTAATATGTGCTTAAATATGTGCATCATGAAGCGAACGAACTACTACTTCCCGGAGCAAATGCTTGAGCGCGTCAAGAAAGCTTGCGCGATTCTCGGCATCCCGATGAGCGAGTTCATTCGCCGCGCTGTCGAGGCGGCACTCAAGGAGGCCGGACTGTGATTCAGCGCCAACTCAAGCTCCGCTCGAATACCAAGCTCGACGCGAAGCTAGATGAGCAGCTTTTTATTCTCACCGGGGTGCATAATTTCGCTGTCCGCAAGATCGGACAGGACGCCAAAGACGGCATCTACTACACGCCGAATGGTTTCCAGAACATTCTAGCGAACCACGGGAAGAAGATCGGCATCCCAAGCCATACGGTTCAGGGCGTGCTTGCAACTGTCTACGACGCATGGCAACGCTGTTTTAAGAGGCTTGGCGGAAAGCCGAAGCTCAAGGGCGTGCGGAACAAGATGGCCTCGATCCCGTTCCCCGATCCAATCCGGGCGCCGTCCGGAAACTACATCAGGCTGCCAGGCCTTGGTCTGGTTCGCTTCCACAAGCAGGAACTGCCGGACGGAAAGATAAAGTGCGGCAGGCTGGTCAAGAAGGCATCCGGCTGGTACTTGTGCGTGTTCATCGACGCGGAGCCGAACAAGATTGAGCGCACCGGAATTGGCGAGATCGGAATCGATCCGGGCTTCAAAAACCTGCTGACCCTGTCGACAGGAGAAAAGATCGCCCATCCGCGCGAACTGGAAGCCTCGGCAAAGCGGCTCGCCCAGGCCCAGCGCGGCAATGACAAGAAGCTCGCCGCAAAGATTCACGAGCGCATCGCAAACCAGCGCAAGGACCGGAACCACAATCTCTCTCGCCGGCTGGTCGCGGAGAACGTGGTCATTCGATTCAGCAAGGACAACATCAAAGGAATCGCAAAGAAGTTCGGCAAGAGCGTAACAAGCTCAGGCCATTATCAGCTCAGGAAAATGTTGACGTACAAGGCGCCCAAAAGCGGTACGGAATACGATGAGCCGGTAAGTAGAAATTCCACAAAGACCTGTTCAACCTGCGGCCAGCTTACCGGCCCAACAGGACTGCGCTGGCTTTCAGTGAGACAGTGGACGTGCGGCTGTGGAGCCGCAAGAACGGTCACGCGCGGCTCGAGATCCAGGCGGGCAGGGCGTTCGACGGCTCGCGGGACGATTTCATCGACGTGGGCCTGCCGTTTGGCCCGAAGCCGCG
>CAZBSB010000029.1:4461-15450 GCA_964494535.1 uncultured Rhodospirillales bacterium | reverse complement strand
GGTGGCGGTGTCCAGCTTCATTTCGGTGAGGATGCCGGCGACTTCCAGCGGGTGGGAGAAGTAGGGATCGCCGGAAGCGCGCGTCTGCGTGCCATGCGCCATGACGGCGAAGACATAGGCGCGGTTCAGCAGGTCTTCGTCCACGTTCGGGTCATAGGCCTTGACGCGCTCCACCAGCTCATATTGCCGCATCTGCCGCCGCTTGGGCTTAGCGCCGGCGACAGGCAGGGTTATGGTTTGAGAAACGCTATGCAGAGACGGGCTTACGTCAGTCGTCGTCGCCATGCCGGATTACGATTCGCCAGGGCTGGGCTTGGCGTTGCGCCCGGCGCGGCGGGCGGCGCGCGTCGCCGCAAATTTTTCATCGCCGATGGCCGCCATGACAGCAACGCGCGCGGCATCAAACTTCATCAAGCCCCGCCGCAACCATTGCGCGGCCGGCGGCCGGGTCATGTCTAGGCTCGAGGGAATTAAGTTGACCGTATCACCATTGCGAATCTTGGCGTTGATTGCGCTAGGCGAATCCATGTCCACCGTCACGCCGTTGAACTCCACTTGGCGGATATACATGCCTTTTTGGAGATTAAGCGTACAAGCCGCGTCCATCAAACTCGCTGAGTGCCGCATCCGGTGCGGGCGCCCCTCGCGATCTACCATGAAAATGCTGTCGGCAGGCGTGTCGTGCGGGGTCTCGCCGCGATTCAACTTGCTCATACTCCGGCGCACAAACTCGGAGCGCTCCAAATAACTGAGAGAAATTTGGCTACCGCTTTTGTAGCCATGATGACTGGCGGCGCCAACCTCCGCCGCGCGATCCATCTCTGTGTCGCGAATTTGTATTTCAATTTGCTTGCCCACCAATTCACCCGGCATGGGTATGTTGAAGCGTTGATCAACCTGCCCGTTATTTTGTCCCACGATATGAATGCTCTCATAAGGCTTGCTGGAATCGAGAATATAGTCTTGGTAATGTTCCATCTTCGGCCGGAAAATGCTTTTCACCACCTCGCCCACGCGATAGCAGGCGTTGCGGCTGGCATCCACGCCCGTCGGATCTGCCGGGATGACCACCCGGAACGCCAGCAAATCCGTCATGTCGTCCATGCCATAGGCGGGATTGCCCGCCTGCTTTTTTTCCAGCTTCTTATGCACGGAAGCCGGCTGCTTGATTCTGCCCTGCACCTCAACAGTGACACGCTCGCTTGCCGGCTTGTCACGGTTGAGCGAGTGTTCGACGATCGCCTTCAAAAACTTGACGCCGGCATCTACGATGGCGCTTTCATTCTCATAACAGCCTTCACCCAGCCGGCCTTCAACTTGACGTTTGACCTCGCGCCGCGCCTCCGGCTGCCGGTATTTAAAGATATAGTCGCCGATCTTATCGGAAGCCGCGCACCAGTTGATGGCTTCAGCCAACGGCTTATACATTTTCTCGGCCAAGGTAAGAATGGCCTGCCCTTCCTTCGGGTCTCGCTCGTCAGCGTTGCGCCAGGTGCGAAGCCGGTTCATAGCCTCGACGGTTTTAATCACGGCGACGCGCGGATTGTCCATCGCCAGTGCCATTTCTTGGGCGTCGGCAAACACCTGCTCCGGCAAATCCGGCTTGCTGGCATAGAGGCGCGGCACCCGGGAAAAACGGGCGACCTGCTCGGCCAGCTTGAAGCCGCGTTCGATAGCCTCATCGCGTTCCAGGGTAAGCCGCCCGTCATCCATGAGCTGGCGCCGCAAACCATCTTTCATCGTGCCGGCGGTATTAGGGTCTTTGGCGATCGTTTGCTCAAACAGCGCGGCGAGGATGCTCTCGCTGCGCGTTGGCGTGGTGTCGTCCAGGCGTAGGGCGGCTACGCCGGCAGCCACCTCGACGGGATAGGTGCTGGACATATCGGGCAGACGGGCGATGTTGAACTGGTTGCGCGCCACATGCTTGGCGGCTTCCGTCAGCACTTGATCGGCTCCGACGCGTTTGCAAACTTCGGTGAAGCGCGCCATGGAAGTGGAGCCACGCATCCCCGTGATTTCCAGCAAGGCCGAACGCGGAAAGCGCGGCCGCAGCGGGTCATAAGTCTTTGGCGCTTTTCTCGACAACGTCCTGCACCCTGTTGCTGCGGCCGGTTTGGCCTATCTCCTCAATCGGCCACTTCGGCGTCTTCAAATTGCGCCTCGCCGCCGATAGCGGCTTCTTCATCGTCAATGTCGCCGATCTCGTCATCTTCGCCGCCTTTATCCTGGTCGGCGACCCACTGCTGCTGCTCGCCCACCATCAGGTCGGTGACTTCCTCTTCCGGCTTGTCCGGCTCCACGCGATGCTGCAGACCCTTGACCAGCTGCTCCTGCAAGGCCGGCAGACTCAACCGCTCTTCGGCAATCTCACGCAAGGCGACCACCGGATTTTTGTCGCGGTCGCGCTCAACCTGCAGTACGCCGCCGGCCGCGATTTCCCGCGCCCGCTGCGCGGCATACATCACCAAATCGAACCGGTTGGGCACCTGAACGATGCAATCTTCAACTGTAACCCGCGCCATGAACCATCCTTATGTATCGTGAAGACAAAAGCCCTAGCCACCGGAGCGACCACGCGCTATCCAGTAAGCAAAAGTCGCCGCACTTGCAATAAAGTTTAACAGGTTCGCCGCCTTTACCAAGAGACGAATTGTTTTCAACAAGATACGCTGAACGCCACACCAGCGGAAATTTATGAACGACTCTATCACAAGCCTTGTTAATTTTTTTAACATTGGCTAACTTTCGGGGCTTTTAGGATTTTGCCACCCCAAGCAAGAGGCTAAGGATGATTTTCTACAAAGAAGAGCGCATGGCCGTGTTCATTGACGGCGCGAATCTCTATGCTGCAGCGCGGGGGCTGGGTTTTGACATTGATTATCGTCGCCTGCTGGAACTTTTTGCCAACAAGGCGCGACTCATTCGCGCTTTCTATTACACCGCCCTGGTGGAAAACGAAGAATACTCGCCGATTCGCCCGTTGGTGGACTGGCTGGATTATAATGGTTACTCTATGGTAACCAAGCCGACCAAGGAATTTACCGATGCCTTTGGCCGTCGTAAAATCAAGGGTAATATGGATATCGAATTGGCGATTGACGTCATGGAGATGTCCGACCGCGTGGAGCATATCGTTATTTTCTCCGGCGATGGCGATTTCCGTCGCTTGGTGGAAGCCGTGCAGCGTAAAGGCGTGCGCGTCAGCGTCGTCAGCACCATGCGGAGCCAACCGCCGATGGTGGCCGATGAGTTGCGCCGCCAGGCCGATAATTTCATCGAATTGCAGGATATCGCGCCGATGATTTCCCGTGCCCGCGAAGGCGGCAACGCCAGCCAGCCAGCGGCCGCGCAAATGAAGGAAGCGGCGCAAAACCTCGCACAGACGCAGCAGGAAATCGAAGACGTCGCTTAAGTCGTGAAACCCACTTGCAACGACTCCTTGAACGGTAGCCGGATGGTGAACTGGGTGCCGGCATAAATTTCTGACGTCACCTTGACCGATCCCCCTAGCTTCTGCACCTCGGCCAGCACCACTTCCAACCCAACACCGCGCCCGGATATTTCCGTAACGCCGTCGCGGGTGGAAACGCCGGAACCAAAAATACGCTGAATGATCTGGCTGTCATCTTCAAAACGCCACGCGCCTTCCGGGTCTGAAAGCGCGAACTTCTGGCGCAGCCGGTTCGGGTCAATCCCCGCGCCATCATCGGCGATGACGATAGTCAGCCAATCCTTCTCGACCGCAATATTGACACTGACCTGCCCCGCCGCGTCCTTGTGGCGCGCCATGCGCGTGACCGGCGGCTCGATGCCGTGGTCAATGATGTTGCGGCTGATATGGGTGAGCGAAAAGAAGAAATCCTTCAACGGTCGCGCCAGAATTTTAATGTCGCCGCCGGTAAATTGCACGGGCTTCAAATTCTTGTCCATCAGCTGCGC
This sequence comes from uncultured Rhodospirillales bacterium, assembly GCA_964494535.1. GTDB lineage: Bacteria > Pseudomonadota > Alphaproteobacteria > UBA9219 > RFNS01 > JAGOHT01. The sequence goes on along the minus strand of CAZBSB010000029.1, from coordinate 11,511 downwards.
GAGTTCGATCAATTCGCGCTCAAACCCCAGGAAACAGCTGCGGATTGGCTGCGACGCGATGGTGCGGCAATAGTCTGCCACCAGTTCCTGCCCGGCCTTCGATTGTTCCAAGGCGGCGGCGAAGGCATAAATATCATCTTCGGGAATTTCGTAGATCGTGCCGCGCTGTTCTTCTTCCACACCAATCAGCGCGCGCACTTCCATCAACACGCGCCCGAATTCGGCGGCGATCGCGTCATGCGTGGTCGCCAGCAGCAGCATAAGGTCGGTATCGTTTTGCGGCGGCTCGTTGCGAATGCGGCTCTCAACTTCGTGAATCATAGAGCCGAGTTTGACCAACTCGAAATGCCGCACGGCAGCTTTCAAAGTATGCAACTGCCGCATCAGCAGCGGAATATCCTTGACGCCGATGTCGCCCCGGCCGGCCAGAGCGATAAACTCTCGGATATGGCTGATCGTCGTGATGAACTGGTTGCGCTCTTTGAAAATGCGGCAAATCATATTGGCGAAATTCTGCCGTTCTTCCGCCAGCTTCTGCGCCGCGGTCTCCTCCGTGCGGTCGGTGATGATGACCACGACATTGGTGAGAATATTTTGCACGTTGCGGATGGGCTTATAAGATAAAGCAATATTGCGCCCGCTGGCATGGGCGAAGGATTGCGGCAAGAACCGGATCGCATCGTCAAAACCCAGCGCGTGCGTGGGGTCGAACAGCACCTCAATCCAGCCGCGAAAATCGTCGCGCGATGCCGGCGGCACATGCAGCACATCGGCGATGTTCTTCTCCGCCGGCATGGTCTGCAGCATGTCAATGCAGGCCTGAGAAAAAACCGGGCCACAAACCCCGTTTCGATCAAATGACAAAAACCCTTGCCCCAAAGAATTGACCAACACTTCGGTCAGCTTTGCATTCTGCAATATGTGCCGATGCACATGCACGTTGATGGCCGACAGGCCGATGATGCCGCCGAACGCCGCCAACCCCATGATGATGGCGGAGCCGGTCTGCGTCACCGGCGGCTTGCCCAGCACCGGCAGCAGCACCGCGGCATAAAGCATCACGACGATGCAGCTCATCCCCACCAGCGTGATGTGAATCAAGCCAAGCTCGCGCGGCGTCGCGGCTGGTCGCCGCGAGGCTTCGTCGTTGATCGGGTCTTCATGCAGAGCCTGAATCAGGTGCTCAGCCACGACGGCCATCCAGTGGTGCGGATAGAAGCTCCGCGCCGCGATGCACCGCGATGTGCACCTGGAACAGCTGCCCCTGCACATAGAACGGCACGATCATATATTGGCCACGATGAAAATGGCTCAGGAAGTGTCCGCGCCCTGTCACCACGCTGGGAATGCCCAGCTTGAGCATATAGCCACGGCGGTTCAAATCGGTCTTGATATGACCGAAGATCATGTTGGTGATTTCGCCCACTGCGTCCACCGCCAACTCATGGGTGACGGGAATATTTTTGCCGAAGACCTTCGGCAGCAATTCGCGCATCGTCTCGTTAGTGAAGCACAGGGTCATGGTGCCTTCCAGCTCGTCCTGCACCATGCCGATGACGCCGGAGACATCGCCAACCAACGCGACGATGCCGGTACCGATCTCATATTCGCCGGCCTTCACCTCCGCATCGAACGTGTTCTGCATGGCCATGACGACGGCCGCCGCGATTTCCTGCGCCAGAGACTTATCGAGTGCCAGTTGCAGCGCGGCATGGGTCATCTGCGTCCTCCAGGATATGCGCGCCGCGGGCGCCGTGCCGCCTCAGCGCGCCAGGTTGGCGCGTTTGCGCTTGAGCCACTCATTGATCTCGAACAATTTCTTGCTGAGGTCAGTGGGCGAGACGGGTTTGATGATGTAGGACGTCGCGCCAGCCTTGATGGCCTTCATGATGTTCTGCTGCTCCGATTCGGCCGTTAGCATCACGAAGGCGGTATCGGCATATTCCGGCTTGGCGCGGAACGAGCTTAGCACCTCAAGCCCGGAGATGGTCGGCATGTTCCAATCGAGGAAAATCACGTCATAGGGCGCGCCGTCGTCGCGGGCTTTTTGGATGCTATCAATCGCCTCGTTGCCATCAGCGGCGGTGGTGACGTTGGAGACCTTGGCCTCCTGCAGCGTGTTGCGGACGAATTGACGAATCAAGAAATGATCGTCAGCGACCAACACTTTCAAATTGGCAATCTGGCTCACCGGGCTGCTCCGCGAACGCCTTGAAAGAAAAGGCGGAAAAAGACGAGGACGCCAAAAACTGCCAGAAATTTCTTGCCGTATGGTTAAAGCATGGTCAAGACGGGTAAAGATGCCGGAAAATCAAGCAAATGGTCGGAGAATCGCCGCGATTTGCGCTTCCACCGCATCCATCGCCGCCATCCCGTCCACGGCGCGCACCATGCCGCGTTCTTCGTAATAGGGAATGATCGGCGCCGTGTCTTGCCGGTACACCGCCAGCCGGTCGCGCATGGTTGCGGCATTATCGTCCGGGCGGCGCGAAAATTGGCTGCCGCCGCACACATCGCACACGCCAGGTTGCTTGGTGGGATGAAATGTATCGTGATACCCCGCCCCGCACTGCGAACAGGTAAAGCGGCCGCTGACGCGCTCGATCAGCGCTGCTTCGTCCACCTTCAGCAGCACCACGGCATCCAGTTTCTTGTTCATGCTGGTCAGCATGACATCGAGCGCCTCGGCCTGCGCCACAGTGCGTGGGAACCCGTCCAAAATCACGCCTTGCTGGCAATCATCCTGCTGCATCCGCTCGGCGATCATCTTAATGATGAGAGTGTCCGGCACCAGCTTGCCAGCGGCCATCAGCTGCTTGGCTTCCAACCCCAGCGGCTCGCCGCGCTTGATGGCGCCGCGCAGCATATCGCCAGTTGATAGTTGCACCAGGCCGAACTGCGCCTCAATCCGCTTGGCTTGCGTGCCTTTGCCGGCTCCGGGCGGTCCCAACAGAATGATGTTCATCGTCCGCTCCGCGCTTTCAGGTGGTCTAGTTCTTCCTGCCGCGCAATTGCGCCTTCTTGATCAGTCCCTCATATTGGTGCGCCATCATATGCGTCTGCACCTTGCCGATCGTGTCAATCGTCACGCTCACCACGATCAGCAGCGATGTGCCCCCCATATAAAATGGAATGGCGAATTGCGAGGTGAGCAGCTCCGGCAGCAGGCAGACCAACACCAGATAGGCCGCGCCGATGACCGTGAGGCGCGTCAGCACATAATCGAAGTGATCCGCCGTCATGCTTCCCGGTCGCATCCCCGGCACGAAGCCGCCATATTTGCGCAAATTTTCTGCCGTCTCGTCCGGGTTGAATACCAGAGACGTATACAGGAACGCAAAAAACACGATCATGCCGGCATAGAGCGCCATGAACAGCGGCTTGCCGTGTCCCAACTCCGCCACCACATCGGCCAGCCAGCCTGTCTGCCCTGAATCGGTGAAACTGGCCAAAGTGAGCGGAAACAGTAGCAGCGAACTGGCAAAAATCGGCGGAATCACGCCGGCAGTGTTTAGCTTCAGGGGCATATGCTGCGCCTCGCCGCCGGTCTGCTTGTTGCCCATCTGGCGCTTGGGATATTGCACCAGCACCCGTCGCTGCGCCCGCTCGCACGCCACACACAAGGCCAGCACGGCGGTCAGCAGCACGCCCAGCACGGCGACCAGCCAGCCGGAAATAGCCTCCGTGCGCGCCAGTTCAAACAGCTGGTTGAGCGAGATGGGCAGTTGCGCCACGATGCCGGTATAAATGATCAGCGATACACCGTTACCGATGCCGCGCGCCGTGATTTGCTCACCTAGCCACATCAGGAACAACGTGCCGCCGGTCAGCGTCACCACGGTGCTGACGCGGAAAAAGAACCCAGGTTCGATAACCGCCTTAAGGTCGGTGCTTTCCAGCCCAACCGCCAGCGCATAAGACTGCACCATGGCGAAGACCACGGTCATATAACGCGCATATTGGTTGAGTTTCATCCGCCCCTGCTCGCCGTCTTTCTTCAAGGCGTTGAGGCTTGGCACCACCGGCGTCAGCAGCTGGATGATGATGGAGGCGGTGATATAGGGCATGACGTTTAGCGCGAAAATCGTCATGCGGAACAACGCCCCGCCGGACAGCATGTCGAACATGCCCAGAATGCCGCCGGAATGCTGGTTGAACATCAAGGACAGTTGTTCTGGGTCAATGCCCGGCAGCGGCACATGGGTGCCCAGCCGATAAATGACCAGCGCGCCGAGCGTAAACCAGATGCGTTGCCTCAATTCCCCCGCTTTGCTGAAGGAACCCCAGGATAAATTCGCGGCAAGTGCTTCGGCAGGAGAGGCCATACGAGATGCTTTCTTTCCAAGTGTACTTCACCAGCGATGAATCAAACAACGCCCTGATGCAGCTGGCAAAACCAGCATATTTTTTAATCTTTTACCATGAAAAAGCGACAAAGATTGCCGCATTTTTCAAGCTGTTAGGAATATCATCCGCGAATCAAGCTACTGCAGAGAGCATAACAGCGTGTCCGGCTACATAAATCGGTCACCCGTCACCGCGCCTTTGACGTCCACAACACAATAAATAGACCCCGCCAGCCTTTGCCTGACCCCAACAAAACTTGAAAAATTTCAGCAAACGAAAACCCCCAGGCTAGCTATAGCCTGGGGGTATCACGATCAACAAAATTACATTCGTCAGGCTGTAGCCTCTGGCTGCTTCCTGCCTTTACTGCGGATATAATCCATCGCTTTCTTCATAAAGATTAGATCAATGACGTCAGGGCCATCATTGCTGGCATACCCCGAGCCACCGAAACCACCCATTGCAGCCCCTCCGCCGAAGGCACCAAACACCCGTGCCTCACGCGCCAAGGCACCAGCGCCACGTGCAACCCTTGCGCCAACAGCCGTTGTTCGCGCAGCAACACGTGACATCCTGACACCAACGCCTGCCACGCGCGCCGCACGATAAGCCAGCTTACCGCCAGTCGTGACCCATTTACCGCCGGGTATCATCGAAACAGCCGCCAACCCAGCATTCACATAGTCCCCCTCTGCCGTATACCAGGCGGCATCAATAGCACCGGTAACAACCGACAACCCCGGCACAAAACTGGCAACGCCCAAAATACCATGACCAATTGTACTGACCCACCCACGCTCTCTGGGTTGTTCTTGCGGGGTTTCTTCCTGCGGCTGAGGCTGCACCGCCGCCACGCCCGGATCAATACCAGCCGGCATCTCCTGCGTAGGTGCGACAGTCCCACCCAGGCCGCTCACACCAAAGAACGCGGCCTGTAGCGCCGTCATCTGCGGCACTTGCTGGTAAACCTGCTGCGTGGCAGCCGATGCTGGAGGCGGTGTGCCGCCACCCGTGCTCGCACGATAAACCTGATCAAGCCGATTGTTCCAACCGCGCAGATACTGCCCATATTTACGAGGATTACTGGTGGCCAGATGCTGATAATGCGCCCGTCGCAATTCAACAAAACGCTCCAAGTTGCCGCCGCTTTCCCGAATCATGCGCTGCGCCGTTCCAACACCCGCATTGACCGCAGTGTCAAAGGCGATCAAACGAATGCTCGGATCAATCCTATCCGCACCGATGGCGTTCCAGTAGCGATCCTGATACAGCCTAATCGCCCCTTCCTCTGTCAGCGTCCGTACATTGACATCGGGGTTAGCATTTTGGCTGATACCCCAGCGCGTCCAACCACCGGAATCATGAACCAGTTGATCACGCCCCTCCAACCGCAGAATCATCTGGATTGAGTCATGCGCGTTGGTCGGCCCACCCCGATAGGTGCTGGCTGCACCCACAACCGCGCCCGCCGCAGCGGCTGGAGCAGCGTCGCGGATAGCCTGCGCGACACGGCTCCGTCCGGTGCCGGTAGGGCCATTTGGCCCTACCGGCCTAGTAAAATTTGGATCGTTAGCCGCTGGCGGCCCTCCTGGTCCTATAGTAGGTGGTGGGGCAGGTGGGGGGGCAGGTGGGGGCGCAGTAGGCGGCACAGGTGGCCGCGGCTGCGGAGTGCCGAGCAAACTAGCATTACCAGCCGTGACCTGTTGCTGATCTGCCGGCGACATGGAGGCATAATTCGCCCTAGCCTGAGGATCGGATGCGAGCAGATCCCTGTTACGCGCGGCCGTAGCTGCCGGCGATGGCCCTGCTGGCGGCGGTGCCGCCAGCCGGTTAGAAATGGCGCCGTTCATCATGTTGCCCATGCCTTGCGAGGCAGCCTTAGCGCCATTGCCTATTTCGCTAAAGACCTGTTTAGCTCCAGCACCGGCCATCAGCATCCCAACTTCACTGAAGTTGTGATCCCGATCAACGCCAGAGTTACCCCCAATCCAAGTCACCGATTTAAGCGGGAAATCGTCAATGACCGTGATTGCCGCATTGACAATGGACCACGCCGCGCCAGCATAAAGCATGAAGTATATGATGCTGGAAAAGAGCCCTTGGGCGTTGCCGCCCGCGGATTGCTTGAAGATATTCATGTAGAGCGTGTTGAGCAGTCCGATGCCCGTGTTGATGATCAGGATGGCGACCACCAGTCCGAAAATCATCATCACCGGACGCAGGAATATTTGCAGCATCATGGTGTAGGCACCACGCGCTGTGCCTGACGGCAACCCTTCTCCCTGAGGCGTGAGGTGCGCAATGGCAATGACGGGTATGGCCACCACCGCCTGAAGCAATGACACCATCCATGTAATGATGCCGGTCAGGAAGTTGAGGAAAGGCAGCAAGGGCAACAGATAAAACAGCATCACCCCGGGGACAATCACTAAGGAAGCCAGCCCCAGGAGAATCGGCCCGGCGACGGTGCCGATCGAGGCAAGCATACCGAGAACCCCAAAAAGCAATCCTCCTGCCGCACCAGTCACAGCCCTTGTGAGACCGGCCAGCATCCCCCCTCTCCCTCTTCCGCCGCCGATATTGCCGATTTTGCTCATAACCATTTCTCTGAGCTGGCCAACCGACTGAACCATCCCGCCAAGCAAAAGCAGCCCAAGACCTATCCACATCAAATGGAAAGCCGCATCAACCAGCTGGCGACCT
>CAZBSB010000029.1:0-4451 GCA_964494535.1 uncultured Rhodospirillales bacterium | reverse complement strand
TAAGTTGATCATGTCAGACAGAGGATACTGGCTCGTGAAGAGTGTATGCCACATCCACTGGTTCCGGTCGTTGGCCAAGCCAACAAAAGCCATGATACCCATGCCCGCAGCCTGAATGCAATCCCATGCATTCATAAGCATATCAAGGATGCCGCCGCCGCATTGCAACTCACCCGCATCCTGCCCAGGAGCCGTGTTTTGCTCAACTTCATGACCAATCTGCACGGCATGGGCTTCCCGAGCCCTGTCTTCCCGGCACTCGCTATCATTGCCTGTGCATGTTGAGACGACCGGACTTAAACTTGCCGCCGAGGCAATACGGGTATTTTTGGTGGCCATAGAGACAAAATAGCCGCCAGCACTCATCCATCCCAAATCGCCCACAGCGCCAATATTCGGATTGCCGGCGATGCGAGACCCTGTAGCCGCGCCATAAGGAGGCGGCTCGTAAACCACCGAATTAGCGACCGGATCCCATGTTAAACCAGGTACGCCGGCCGTATTGATGGCATTGCCGTACTCAGTGCGGTAGTCGGCAAGCAACAGAGCCTTCGTGCCCAAAACTTGGACGCCCGCGCCGCTGGGAACCGCAGCAAAACCCGCTGTGTTCAGATTGAAGGCGCCACGGCGAAGATGCTCCACGGCGCAATGCCCTTTGCTCGATGAACAAAAATGCCCTCGCGTGCGCGTTACTGATCGCGGCGATCGCCGCCTGATCTGGATGACCTGTTGCAATCACATTAGGGTCATCAACCGTGCCGGGGAAAACAACGCTGCCGCATGGCCTGGCGTTCCACCACGCCTCATAAGTACCGGAACCAGCCGGTGGTATTTCCGAAGCTGCATAGTAATAGCGGCTCACAACACCCGGCACCGCACTCGTCGTGGGGCCAACGATGCCGACAATTTTGTTTTTGGCGGTAATTTCGCCAAGGCCAGGGGAGAGCAGATTCATTACCAGAGCATTCATTACATCCTGCCCTTGCGCAGGAGTAGCATTGTTTGCCGGAGGATAGACGCCGCTACCGGTTGGCGGCTGCTCGTTAGTCCCCTTCCAATAGCCCGCGTTGCTCGAATTCTCCAACTGCTGAGTCTTGGCACAATAGCCAACAGCCGCCAACTTATCGATCAGCGCAGCAGGTTGGGTATCCGGCGTGGCAGTAACGCGCGTACCGAGATTCACATAATTTGCGCCAATGCCCACACCCGGCTGCCCCCAGACATAAGACGCCAACCCTGATCCCTGCTTGGCCAACCACATCACCAGCCACTGCCCACTGCTAAATCCACCCGCAACAGGCACCAGCAACCCCAACGCGAACACGAAGCGCACCGGCGCCCAAATCTGGTGCGCGCCGCGCCCCATCGGCGTACCTTCATGCGCGGTATGAACCGTCATGGACAGCAAATGGTAAACCACAATAATGACCGCCAAAGCCAGCATGGCATTGGAGTACATGGCGGCCAGCGCCCGGAACATCCCGGCTGGAGAGCCCGCAGCCCCGGAGAAATTTGTCGTGGTGTTCACGATACTAGGCAGAAAGCCCGCCCCGTATTGCGGGACGTTCACACTCCAAAGCGCGCCGTTGAAGACATGCTCCAACCAAGTGTTGCTCAAATCCGTGGTCGGGGAAGGCGATGTAAAGTAGCTTGCCGCATGAGCCGGTGCAGCGAAAAAGCCCATGATGGCAAAACCACAGGCTATCAAAGAAAAAAGCACCGAACCGACGACGGCGACAAAGAAGAGCGCCTTCGGCAACCCTTCCTTGTTCCACTCCACCCGACTGTAGGCCGTTGAGATAACTTCGATCATTTTCAACCTCATGGAAGGGTCACGTAGAGCGGGGTGATTGTGCGGAAATAATCCCTGCATCGAGAAAACACTGGCGATAAGCCGCGGGAAGATTCCCAAGGTCTGACCAATTTCACCGACATTCTTGCCGATGCGCGGCACAAAAGCATAGCGCATAGCCTGGCGGGTCCTGGATGGCTGCTTAAGTTCAGCAGCAGACTGGTTATGATGTTGACTTGCCACGCAAAACCTCAGACAGCCAAGCAAAAAGACAACAACAGACTGCCGAAAAACTCTTTGAGCAGTCTTAATATTCACCGAACACTATAGATACCACAAATTAGCCTAACTTTATAGCAAAATCTGGCCACTGTGAGTGCTAAGGTAAAAAAATAGTGAACGCACGCTTGGCTGTTCGCGCCAATCAATCTCGTCATAATTGTAAAATCCGTGTTTCAGCGCAGCACGAAAAGGTTTTCACATCTGCGATGAAAGTTTTTGCGAACGACAAAAATTGAGTTAACTTTCCTTTAGAAAGATAAGCTAGGGGAAAATCATGGCGCATCCAGACATAAATCGGGAACACAGAAAGTCGCTTGCCGCCATTACCGGAGATCCGGAGCGTGCCTTGTTGCATGGCAGGCGCGCGTTTGCGACCCTGCCAGAAAATGCCGGCACCGCACAGCAGGCCAATGTTCTGCAGCGCATGGTGACGGAGGCCGATGCCATCAAATCTGATTCGCCAGGACGGGCCTTTGTCACGGCTCACGGCGCGCTCGATCTCGCTGGCCAGATGCCGGATGGCGTTAATCGTACGCAAGTCAAGAAAAGTGCCCTGCAAGCTATGGGCAGCATAGCAACCACAACTTTAGATTCAGGCAACCGCGACCTTGGCGGTAAGATGTTGGAAAAAGCCCTTGTACTCGCGCAAGGGGCCGGCTTCGGCTATGAAGCTGACGTTCTCCGCGGGGTTAAACTCGCCCGTGGCGAGACCGTGACGGCTCCAGAACCGCTGCGTGATCAGCCGCCTCACCGAGGCGCCAATCCGCGCCGGGGAAGGAATGCTGAACTTGATGCCCTGCAAAGAAGCCAAGCCAACTGGCGTGAGGGCCAGGCAGTTGATTTGACGGGGGGGGATTCGACAATTAGCGCAAACCCGACAGGTGGCGGAAAGGGTGCTGCGGCTGGCAGTCTTTCGCCCGATCAACCGGAGCGAACAAAACTGAGTGCTGTCGGCGATTCGCCGCATCGGGCACCGAAACAAAAGAGCGGTGTTGCCCGCCGTCTCGCCGTCATCGGCGGCACTGCGGCGGTCGTGACATTGGGGCTCATCGTTGCCGGCGGTCTTATCAGCAATTACCGCAACGCCACGCAAAACTATGACGCAATGCGTCAAGCAGCGATAGAAAGCGCGGCACGTGAACGCGCAGCCGTTAGCGTTGACCCGACATACGCACGACAATACGGCATTACGCCAGATGGCATGGTCATGAAGGACATTCTCGAAACCTTCCGTCAGCGCCATCCAACCGAATTCCATGACATTGCTGTTGAAATGAAGCGCACAGGCATGATTGAAGGCGGACTAAACCGCATGGCGGTCATTGATCCATCTATCGGTCCAAATATTCGGACACAGGGCTTGGCTTTTGTTGAGGCCACAATGGGACAAAATGGCACGACGGACTACGCTCAGGGTAACAAGGCTCTCATCAGCATCATTAATCGCGTGGATTTTAATGGTACGCAAGCGGATGCTTTGCGGCGCGGCGACGTTCAGCGTGTCGCACCAGCCGGCCCTGCGCCACGCTGACGCCATTTTCTAATTCTGTTCCCCCACCCCCACGATGGTTGCTGTCGTGGGGGTTAGTTTTTGGGCGAGCGCCGTGACGCGTTCCGGCGTCACGGCAACGAGGCGTTGCAGTTTTTCTGCCAAGGCCACCGGCCGTCCCCACAGCATCATGTCGCCGGCCAGTTGTTCGCAGCGGGCGCTGGGCGTTTCTTGGCTCATAATGAGTTGGGCGCGCAATTGCGCCTGGGCGCGTTGAAATTCTGTCGTCGTCAAATCATGGGGCAAACGCGCCAGCTCTTGCCATAGCACCTCTTGCAGCAGCTTCGCCTGCTCCGGCGCCGTGCCGGCATAAAGCAACAGCAAACCGGCATCGCGATAGCCGCTCAGGCTGGCGCTGACATGATAGGCCAGGCCGCGCTTCTCGCGCACTTCCTGGAACAAGCGCGAAGCGCTGCCGCCGCCCAGCAGATTGGCCAGCAACTGCGCCGTTTCATAATCGCCATCCAACAAACTTGGTGCCGGAAAACCCAGCACCAGATGCTGCTGCTCCAGTTCGCGCGGCTCATGCCGCCGGCCGCCGCCATAGCGCGCCGCTTGCCGGGCTGTCGTGCTGCCGGTCGGCAGCTTGGCGCACCATTGCTGCGCCAAGGCCAGCAGCGCCTCATGCTCAATCTTGCCGGCGCCGGCAAGCACCATCGCGCCGGCGTGATAATGCCGCGCCAGATAATCGCGCAGCTGCTGGCGCGGCATCCGCGCGATGTTCTCCGCCTGCCCCAGAATCGGCCAGCCCAGCCCCTGCCCCGGAAACGCCACTTCCTGCACGCAATCAAAAATATAATCTTCCGGGTTGTCATAGGCCTGACCGAT